>DWUP01000197.1 GCA_020012075.1 Candidatus Avibacteroides avistercoris | reverse complement strand
TTAATATGGGAGAATATGGAGGAGTTACGTCGGGAAAACATGGCTTGCCCGGAAGACAAACAGTAAAAACACAAGTTATATGGACAACAACAAAGTATATCAGAAAATAAAAGACTTGGCGCACCAGTTGGCTCACCAAGGTGCTGTCTATACGCGTGCCGACCTCGCCTATGACTTGCAGGGACTTGGGGTGAGCGAAGATTCTTATGAAGTAGACAAATTGGTGTGGGAGGCGTACGAATATTTTAATGACGATGATGCCATCAGGACTTCTTTCTATGACAACGAGGGGAAAGACTTGCTGGTAGATCGGTATCGGGTTGACCATTTGCTAGAAGTCGGTGACAATGCCTCACTGTTTTCTTTGCTCCATGACAAGTTGCGTACGAGTGAGGGCACATTGTCAAGGCTGGACGGCATCTTGTCGGAGACGATGGGTGACTCAGTCATCAATGTCACCAATATAATCAATGTCATAAAAGGTACGCAGGGTGTGGTCAAGATAAAGGAAGAAGCATCGACGATGTTCAGTCTTTATTCTGAGATGGTCGGCGGTTATGACGAAGCCAAGCATCAAGTCAAGTCTCTCATAACAGACTTCGTCAAGGTGAGGGAGAGTGTCTGTGACATTTACCGGAGGTATGCGCTTGTCCTGACCGATGCTTTTGGTGATTCGATAAAGGCCATAAGCCCCGAATTGTTTGACTTCGACTCCATCGAGTGGCTTGATGTACATGGAATGTTACAAAACTTGAAGTTGGACTATGAGAAGATTTCTGAGAAATGCTCGACATTGATGAGCAGCATATCCGACAGTTTCGGGCAATCGCTCAATCTCGCCAGCCGTTCATATCGTGCGGCAGGCAACAAGCAGATGGGGCTCGTGCTTGCCGGGTTGAACATGCTCACCCATTATGTCGGTGCGGCGCAGGCGACTGCCGAACTCAAGCAAGACTTAGTGGCATTGGGCAACAGTGTCAAGCATGATGTCACGTTGATCAAAGGCGACGCTGGCCGTCTGGCAGTGATATATAAGACATTGAATGACCTATATATACCTCTGGCAGAAGCATTCGCCCGATATACTGGACAGGTGCTTTCTGACGAATGGCAGCATCTGACCGAAGCCTTGTATGGCAGTGCCGAGATACAGGCACTGAAACAGTCGCGCGATGCCGCGCTCGATGAGTGCAAGGAAATCGAACGTGCGATGAATGACAACCAGATGAACATTGATTATTATTCTACACGTATCGATGACTGCCGGCAGTTGCTGGAGATGAAGAAAGCTCAATATGCTCAGGCCAAGGCTGCAAAACCTCAAAAGCCATTGTTGTGCTTCGGGCCGGCCAAGCAGAAGTACAACCGTGAAGTCTATGAATGGGATCAGGCTTGTGCTCCAGTCATATCTAAATATGAGGACTTGCAGACAGATGTAAAGCTCGACAGTGAGGAGTTGGACAAGCAGATGAGCCAGTTGAAAGAGAATAAAATTGAATATCAAAAGGCTCGCAAAAAATTGCTCGATGCCAATCGCCGGATAATGTCAAAGATCAGCGTGAGCGATGAACTGAAACTCCGGATGTTGCCTCATCTCGAATCGATGATAAGGTTGCTCCGCATTGCCCGTGAGATAGCAGGTCTCAAGTTGGATGGCAGATTGACGAATGTTGTTTCAATCAAACGTCAGGACACCGAGCTTCCACAAGAACTGAAGCAGAACATTGCCTCTTTTGCAAAATCACTGAAAGATAATGTCAAGATAAGCGAAGGCATGGCGCGTGACTCTTATTATGCCGTGGCCGATGAATACCCGGATGACAGGCGACCTGCCCCGGCAGATTTCAGGCAACTGACCGATGCCGAAAACAATGCCGTGCAAAGTGCCGTCAGCCTGCTCGAGTCGTGGGCTTACCTCAAGACCATGCAAGAACAAAGCGCAATGGCTCACAAGGCATACGACAAGGAATTGAAGAAATTGCAGCAAGAGTTCCGCCGTGCAATAGCCGGCATTGACGACAAAGGGGTGGTACTGCGTGAGTGCCTGAAGAACATCAATTCGTCAATGGACAGCGAGCAACTGAAAGACGGCCTGTTGTCACTCGCCGGCAAAAGCGGTGCAAACTTCAGCAGGCAAGATTGGGATGATTTCCTTAATGGTAGGAAGAGTATAGAGTTATGAGTGAATTGCAGAGTAATCGGCGACATCAGGCACAGAAAGAACTGGGGCTGACCGACGAACATGAGCGTGCTGAAATAGAACGCGCCGCACAGCAGGAGCTGCGTCGTAAACGCGAGAAAGAGGAACGACGCCGTGAGATAGAGGAATCATCCTCCTATCGGTCAGTCAAGACCATAGCCAAGTGGATGGACAGTTATTTATTCGACCCTATAATCGGCTTTCTTCTCCCCGCAGGCACAGGTGACGCACTGACATCCATCTTTGTCTTTCCTTATATATATGTGGCGGCTTTCCAGGTCAAGTCCTTGCCTCTCACTCTGGCTGTCATATTCAATGTGTTGAAGGATGTATTCCTCGGCATGTTGCCATTCTGGATAGGAGACATCGTAGACGTGTTCAACCGCTCATACAAGCAAAACGCCCGCCTGATAGTCGGTTTCGTCGAGGACGACAAGGATGTCATCGAAGAGGTAAACCGCAAAGCATTCTGGACAGGAGTAATGATAATCATCTTCTGTGTCCTCATCTACTTCCTCGCCTCTTTGGTGGCAAAGATAGTCTCATGGTTTGTGGGGTTGTTTTAGGCTAAATTACAATAAAGATATATGGATAAACAAAATGATTACACATCTTATGGCTCGCATTACTCTGAGAGTGGGCTGTGGGATAAGATTAAACGTGTGGCAAAGAAGGCAGGATGCAAGGTTATTTATGCAGTATTGCTCTGCTGGTATGTGTTGAGGGATGAAAATGTCTCAAATACTGATAAAGCGAAGATAATTGGCGTATTGGGGTATTTCATTTCTTCCAATAGACCTGGTTCCAGATGTAATTCCTGTTGTCGGATATTCTGATGACTTGGCAGCATTGATCTGGGCATTGCACTCAGTGTGGAAGAATGTCACGCCAGAGATGAAGTCACGTGCAAAAGAAACTTTGAAAGATTGGTTTGGCGTTGTGGATGATGAAGAATTAAGGCTGTTTTAAACTTTTTGATTGATTTGTTTGATGAGATAGTTATGAATATACGTTTTGTTCTTGGATTGCAGGTTACGTTTGTAATATTTTTTAGTATTATTTATGGAAGTAACGTTAGTGCCCAGGTTTTTCCAAAAGAGAAAAGGATTTATTTAGTTGATGTCACAGCTTCAATGACAGGAAAGGGGGTTGTTAAAACACCTGATATCTTTAATAAAGTAAAAGATGAGTTGAAAAATGCAGTCATGTCTATTAATGATGTAAATACTGAGATTGTTATTATACCATTTACAAACGTGCCACATTCATCTATTAGAGGCTTGATATCTAATCGGGATTCTCTTATTTCTGCAATAGATAAATTGTCTGTAAGGCCTGGAGATACTAATATAGCTGATGCATGGTCACATGGAATTCAAGAAATAGATTCTACTCGTATCAATTTTATTTTTATGCTCACAGATGGCTTGCACAATTATGGGCCAGAGAAAGAAGCATTGTATGACAGGCTTGAAAACTGGAGCAGTTTTGCCAGAGGACATTATTATTTTGCATTTTATGTAATGCTGACTCCCAATGCAAGGGAGCAGAAAATCTGTGACATAGTAGATAAAACTGAACAAATGTGGTTGATTGAGTCTTCTGATGTAAACATATCTTTTGTTTCTACCTACCTAAATGCTAAAGCAAATATCTATGATAACAAGGAACGCTCACTCCCGTTCCGCTTCAGTAACCCCGATGCTCCTCGGGATAATCTGAAGGTTGATCTTAAGCTAGAACCAAATCCGTATTATGAAATATCCTATGTGGGGTCTAATATGGATAGAGGCTTTGTCAATTTTAAGATTAAAGGGCTGAAGCCACTGATGGAGTTGCCAATCAAGACCACTTTGCGGCTGCACATATTGTATGATAAAGAGAAGAACTATTTGACGTTTTTCACCCCGGAAGTAGTCAATCTGACGATATTGAATCATGGAACACGAATAATGATAATTAAGCCAATAGGAAAATGAAAATAGTAAGAATCATATTTGCCGTTTACATTGGGATTTTGACACTGACGTCATGTTCCTCAGATGAAATAAAACTACCTTTTGATTTCGGAGAAGGAGATTTTGAAGAACCATTTGTTGGCTTGTTGAAAAGTAAGCCTGAAGTTTTAGTCAAAAGTTTGGATTATTTCCCGTTCTCACTTCTCTCTCCCGATACGCTGACGTTTGAAAATGAGTATGAGGTGGTTGTGAATAAAGAATGCTTGCGTTCGCGCTCATCCGTCACGCTTCAGTTTAGGGACACACTATACAATCCAGTCGATGGAGTGGACTTTTATGTCAATGGTAAACTTGCAAATAATGGAGACATCTCATTCCCATTGGATTCGCTTGCTAAGACTCTCTCTGTGAAAATGATGCTTTCGCCATCATTGGGCGATACGACCCTCGTTGGCAACATATATGTGCTCGGCGATGAACTGGATGAAGTGGATGTCCAGAGTGCAAATGGATATGGTTACGCTTCGGTAACGTTGCAGTATTCACCAGTCAAACTCTCGTCGTGGTATTGTCATCAGGAGTTAGGGTGGCCAATTATTTTATGGCTATTGTGGCTGTTGACCGCATTGGTTTGTTTGGCAATATTCATCTTCGTCGCTTACTTGGCGATAAGGTTGGTGTTGATGATAATTGCGCTAATATTCGGTGCAATAAGGTCTGCGTTTGAGTCTGTTGGTGATGCGATTGATGATTTGAAAGACAAATTTGCGGGAAGAGAATGGAGAAAGAATACAACTAAGAGAGCAGAACAGAGAGAAGAGAAAAAAGAGGAAGAGAAAAAAGATGATGAGGAAGATCCACTTAAAATGTTGTATAGGGATTATCCTGAAGTGAAGACCATGGTCAAAAGTATTTGTAATAAATCTCCATCTTATTTTGAAGAAAGGAATATTCAAGTTGTAAGGTTTGGTTACAGAAATTATAATGTGTGCTGGACGTTTGGTGGAGTGAACTCAAAGACATGTATGCACATCCATGGTAATGTAATAGAAGCTAATGCAGGCTCATTGCCGGGTAATGGTGCTTATGATGGTCAGTTGAATGAATTCCTAAATTTCCCTTTATCTAATATGACATACAAGGTTGATGGTTGCTTTATTTATACGACTGACTACATGGCAAGGACTATTTCTGCCACTGCCGACATTTCTAAAGCCGTAAGGACTTTGCATAGGAGACAGAAGGATAGATCTTCAGAATATAAAAATTGGGTGCGGGACATGGATGGTAAGCTTGATGATGATGGGGGACACCTTATTGCAACTAGGTTTAATGGACCTGCTGAAAGGATTAATATAGTGCCTATGACTTCTTCTTTCCAGCGAAATGGTGTATGGGCTAATGAATTTGAGCGCAATATGGCTAATGCTGTCAATAGCGTGAAGAGTGTGTCAACTAAGATAGAGCTATCTTATTCTGCATCATCTAGGAGACCATGGAAATTGAGTACGACGACATACATTGATGGCAGATTAATGCATAAGTCTTATCAAAACAAAGCATAAAGTTTTATGTCCAGACAATTCCAAATCATTCCCAAACATGTCAAATACATCAATGGGACGCTGCTCGCTCGTTTGCCCTATTGCATTTCTGCATTTGTCGGGCAATGAATGGTGAAAAATCCCAAATCGGTCGTCATGCCGGTTTGGGATTTTCCGTAATTATGTGCACTACGTGCCTGCTTTTGCCTGACGGCATGTGTGATGCCGCTGCTTTGCCACGGTTGGCAGGTCGCAACCTTTGATGGTGCTGACGGTGGCTGGCATGGGCTTTTGCATTTCCGCCCGTGGGAGGCAGCGGCAGTCTCGGGCGGGGAAACCAATCTAAAGTAGGAAACTTGCATTGCGTCGGACATAAAGCGCATGATGTGCTGAGTGAAGTTGCTTTGGGTCTGACATAAAGTTAAAACGAAACTTTCGTTTACATATACGCAAGTTTCGTATGTATGTACGAAAGCTTCGAATGATGATACGGAACTTTCGTTCTGACTTTGTTCACCGAGCCGGGGGACTTTGCTTACCGTGCCGGGTAACTTTATGTGCGGTGTCGACGGGTTTGTTTCTGGCATGGTGTGCGGCGGCTTGCCGTGCCTGTTGCTTGCCCGTGTAGTGGCGGTGGCAGGGTGGGGGAATGACAAATGCAACATGGCCGGGTGCTGCGTGATGCAACATCCGGCTATATGTTGTAATGGCTACCGCCCTGCTTGTCGTGCCTCAGGAATCAGCGGTGTGGCGGGCGGTGGTCAGAATTCGCTGGTGAAGTGGAAACGGATGTGCTTGAAGTCGTTCTGCGCCATCTGTAGCACATAGCTGCTGTCGGCGAGGAAGACATCGCGCCCCTCGCGGTCGCGCGCCATGAACTGATATTTACGTTTTTTGAATGCCTCGAGTTCTGCCTCGTCGTCACTCTCGATCCAGCAGGCTTTGTAGAGATTGAGTGGCTCCCAGCGGCAGCGGGCATTGTATTCGTTCTCCAGACGGTATTGGATTACCTCGAATTGCAATTGGCCAACTGTGCCGATGATTCTGCGCCCGTTGAACTGATTGACGAATAGTTGTGCCACGCCCTCGTCCATGAGTTGGTCTATGCCCTTGTTGAGTTGTTTGGCTTTCATCGGGTCGTCGTTCTCGATATATTTGAACATCTCTGGCGAAAAACTCGGCAGGCCGCGGAAGTGGAGCACTTCTCCCTCGGTCAGTGTGTCGCCTATCTTGAAATTGCCGTTGTCCGGCAAACCGATGATGTCGCCTGCCCATGCTTCGTCGATGGTGCTTTTCTTCTGCGCCATGAATTGTGTGGGCGAGGAGAAACGCATCACCTTGTCAAGACGTATGTGCTTGTAGGGTGCGTTTCGGATGAAACGGCCTGAACAGACTTTGCAGAATGCCACGCATGAGCGGTGGTTGGGGTCGATGTTTGCCGTGATTTTGAAGATGAATCCTGTGAATTTCTCTTCATCGGGATGTACTTCACGCTCTTCGGCCATGACCGGACGGGGGCATGGGGCAATCTTGACGAAGCAGTCCAGCAATTCTTTGACTCCGAAGTTGTTGAGTGCCGAACCGAAGAATACCGGTGCAAGGTCGCCACTGAGATATTCATTGACTTCGAATGTCGGGTATACCCCTTCGATGAGTTCGAGGTCTGCACGCAGTTTCATGGCCTGCTCGTCACCGATGTGTGTCTCGAGTTCGGCGGTGTCGATGTCTACTTCGACTTTCTCAGTCACCACTTGCTTGCTGGGTGTGTAGAGGTCGAGTTTCTGTTCATAGATGTTATATACTCCCTTGAATCGTTGTCCCTGCTCTATTGGCCATGACAGGGGGCGTACTTTTATCTTCAACTCTTCTTCAATCTCATCGAGCAGTTCGAATGGGTCGCGTCCTTCGCGGTCCATCTTGTTCATGAAGATTATGACCGGAGTCTTGCGCATACGGCACACTTCCATCAGCTTGCGTGTCTGGGCTTCTACGCCTTTGGCACTATCGACCACAATGATGACGCTATCGACGGCAGTCAGTGTGCGGTAGGTGTCTTCGGCGAAGTCTTGATGGCCCGGGGTGTCGAGGATATTTACTTTGTAGCCGTCATAGTCAAATTCCATGACCGATGTCGTGACTGAGATGCCGCGTTGTTTTTCGATTTCCATCCAGTCGCTTGTGGCGGTTTTCTTTATTTTGTTGCTTTTGACCGCGCCGGCTACTTGGATTTGTCCGCCGAAGAGCAGGAATTTCTCGGTCAGTGTCGTTTTACCGGCATCAGGGTGTGAGACGATGGCAAAGGTGCGTCTTCTGAGTATCTCTTTGTTCATGTGTGTCGGTGGTTAGTCTTCGATTTTCAATTCACCTTTTCTGTCTTTGTTGTAGTAATTGGCAAGCATCGATACGAAGCTTGATACTTGCTCCATGGCTTTTGCCGTGCCGGCGCTGATCTCTTTCTTTTGCAGTTTGAGCATCAGCAATCCATAGAGTGCTTCGAAACATGTCTCGATTTCCGACTCGTCTTTCTTGTTTGACTTGGCACGCAACTCGACGATGTAGGGGAGGGTCTTGAAGTAAGCCGCCTTGTAGAACGGTTCCTTGGTCGAGGCAAGGAGTGATGCGTGCAGGTCGTTGAGCTGGATTATTACGTTGTTGTTGATTTGCAGATGCCCGCTCTTCTCGACTCCCTCCATACGCATCATGTCGATGAGTCCGGCATACCAGTCTTCGAGTTGTTTCTTTTGTGCGTCGTCAATACTATATTTGTCGATGATGTTGTGACGGATTTTATCTATATCAAGGTCGGTAGCGCGGATTTGGTCTTCCACTTGCCACATATATATGAGGTATTCTGCTATATTACTTTCTTTTAGCTGTCGTGATATGTACATCTGTATGGTCAGTAAAGTGATTTGCCCGTGAAGGTGAGTATCAAAGCTATGATCGAGATGATTATGACCGTCGTGCCTATGATGCGGTTGATGACCCAAATGCCGCGCACGTCAAAGTGTGTCCTCACCTTGTTGACGAAATATGTCAGTGTGAACCACCACAGCAGTGCGCCTATGGCTATGGCGAAATAGCCTGCCACGTGCTCGAAGATGGTCTCCTCGCGTGACAGGAAACCGAAACGTGCATAAAGGCCGAGGAATAGGAAGATGATAAGGGGGTTGGACAATGTGAGCATGAAAGCTGTGATGAGGTTGTGGGCGTATGTCCCCTTTTTCCCCGAGCTGGGCCGCAACGATTTCATAGGGTTGCTTTTGAATGTGTATATGCCGAACACCATAAGCATGACTGACCCCAATATCTGTAGCGGTCGTATGTGATGCGACATGAAATCAGACACCAGACTCAATCCATACCCTGTGAGCAGTGCGTATGTCAAGTCACTCATAGTCGCCCCTACGCCGGTGACAAATCCATACCAACGCCCCTTGTTAAGAGTCCTTTGGATACAAAGTACACCTACCGGCCCCATTGGTGCCGACACTACGATGCCAATGATCAGGCCTTTGTAGAGTATGTCAAAAGCGTCAAACATGGATGCAAAGATAGGGACTTTCTGCCTAAAAAAGTCCCTATCATAATAAGTTTGTTGCCTTGTGGCAACCCTTGTGTGTCTTGCCTTAGATGTCCAGACGCGAGCCCAACGGGAAATTGATACCCATGCTGATATTGGTGTTCATCCGCTTTATGCCCAGAAACTGCGGTGACACTTTGAAGAATTGGCTGTCGCTGCCGATGAAGAAGTTGAACCCGCGTGGATGTACATTTATCATCCAGCCGAAACTGGAGCCGTATGACGAGATGGAATAGTTGACCGAGAGATCCAAGACGTCTACCGGTCTGACGTTGGCATAGAAGCGTCCTTCGCTGGTCGATAGGTTGCCGGCGATGCGGGTTGATGAGAGAAATCCGGCAGACATCCTGTCGTAGAACGGCATGGTGTATTCTGCACCAATATTGAGCGTTGCCGCGAGGGCTTTTGCCTTTGATTCCTTACCGTCCACTGTGTACAGCTGGAACAAGTCTTGCAGGTCATCACCCAAATTCTCTAACTGTGTGTCGATACTGTTGTCATCATAGTCCGGTGCGTCCTTGTCTGTCTGTATGTTGTCAAATCCGTCGAAGGTATAATTGCCTCCTGAAATGGCTCTATTAATATTGTTCCATTTGATAAAGCCGAGGTCAAGGATAGCCATTGACACTTCGAGGCCGTCGATGGGTGTCTGGTAAACGGCTCCGAGGTCGATGGCAAAGCCTCCGCCAAACAATGATGACGGACCGTCTGTATTGATTCCCGTGACCTTATTACGGCCATTATGCAACTCTGTGTCGTAGGCTGCCGTCGTAAGGGCCATGTCCAGATAGCCGTCGGCATCTATGTCCCATTGGTCTTCTGAGAGTCTCATTGTCAGTTTGTCATAAGCCATCTGTGCATAGGCTCCGCCTATCAGAAATTTCACCTTGCCACCGACACGAAGGCCGTCCATGATTTTCTGCGAGTATCCGACACCTATTTCGGCATAAGCGTTGGCTGTGGCTCTGAGGTCGCTGAATTGGTATTCGGTCACTCCGCTGCTGTTCATGCCGCTTTTGACCATCTTGAAGAAATCTTTGGGCAGACTTGTCGAGATGTTGCTTTTGATGCCGAGGTCGATAGTCATGTACCCTTTTTTTAGTTTGAATCCAGCCGAGAGGATCTGCATGTTGATGTTGGCCCCAATCTTGTTGTTCTTCTTGAGCTTATCGAGGAACTCTGAGGAACTGACCGACGGATCGAGGAATGTCGTCATGTCGTAGGCCGGATCGTTGCTCTCATACAGGAATGTGGACAGACCCATGTTGGACTGGACGTCAATGTTCAGATTGCCGAGGGCAGGGAAGCTGAAGTAAGCTCTCTCCGCGCCGAAAGCCGGGTTAAGCTGATGGCGATAGAAATTGCCTTCAAGGAAATAGCCTGATTTCAGTCCTTGTGCACTTGCCATGCAGCAAATAGCTGATAAGAATATGGTGGTTATAATCTTTTTCATGATTGTGTTTTATTTGTTGGTCAGAACAGTGTGTCACCATTGAGAATTATGCCTTCTGGCAGTTTCAGTGCGAGGTCTTTTAATATCACATAGTCGTCGGCCTTGAGTGTCTCTTGGTTGCCATTTTCGTTGGTCATCGTGAGTGTGAGTATTATGCCGTCGAGTCTTTCGCCTATGACTTTTCCTGTCGGGTCGGTTATCGTTATCCGCAGGTCGTTTTCACCTCTTATGACTTTCTCAGGCAAGACGTTTACTTCCAATCCGTTGATTGGGTCGCCTTGTTCGTCTATGGCTGTCGCCGTGATGCTGACATCGACCGGTGTGTCATAGACCATTGTGCCTTGCAGGGCGGTCATGGTCGAATTGATGCCGTCGAGGTCTCCATGCCATCCGTTGATGGTGTCATTGTAGATGATGTGCATCTCGTTGCCGAATTGCAAAGGTGCGCGGAAGATGTAGTCTATATTGACGTTGTTGTCCTTGTTGATTTCTATCTCATAATAATTGTCTTTGTCTGCGGCTGCGTTCATTGTCATGTCGATGTCGTCAGGGATGTATTTCAGCAGGCTGTTCAGCCCCGGGACAGTTATGCTCTTATAGCCGTCTTTCTGCATCCCGTTGTCTGACAGCAGGAGATGCCTGTCGTCTTGTGACACTAATATGTTGTCAATGCTTGCGCTGCCGAACGTCTGTGATTGCTGGTTGGAATTGAATACGCCGTTGAGGAATATATCCATCGGGATATCTCCGATCATGCTGATCTCTACGGAAGCGTGCGCGGCGTCAATGCAGATGTCCTCGCGCCTCAGAAAATCCGGCAGGTCGCTCTTGTCGATTTCGACCAATTCGTTTATCGGGTCTATCTGTGGGTCGAATTTGCCTGTCGCCCTTGTCAGATTGCTGCTGAAGTCGTCAATGGTCATGACGAGCGGCATTTCGATATTGGCCGGTGCGGTCGCAAAGAGGTGTGTGATGTGCACCGAACCGTCGATTGCGAAGTCGTCGGCCAATTCCAGTCTGCCGTCGATTATGTCTACGCCTTCGTCGCCGACATACCATCCGTCGATGCTCATCTCGTAGGTCATATAACCATTGTTGTCACTTTCAAGGTCTATTGTCCGGCCGCTGAGGTCGAGCATTTTCACCCCATTGCGGATTACTATGTTGGGGTCGTCGGTGATTATGCCTTCAGGTATTTCGACGAGAAACATGTCGTCGAGCAATATCCGGTCGGTCACATCTCCCATGTTCTCGACCCGGATAGACACGTTCAGCGCCCTTCTGTCTATTCTCACTTCCTTTAAGTTGAGCACTTCTGCCGGCATGTCGTCACTGCTGATTTTGAAGTTGCTTTCGACAGTGCCGCCGTCTTCATTCCTGACCTCGAGTGTCATTGATTCCAGCATCTCACCGGTAGAAGGATTCTGCGTGGGGAATTGCACATCAGAGCCGGCAAACGGGTTGTTTGCCTGATAGACGGTGCGATTGACATCCGTAGCCTCGGTGCTTATCGATGATTCGTCCACCTTTATGTCGAAGCTGGCTTCGGTCGTGCCTGTCCTGACCAGACAGTATTCGCCGCTCGATGCATCTTCCTCAATCATTTCGGAGTCATCGAGGTCAAGCAATTCTCCGATTTTCATTGTATCGACATCGCCGACCGGCAGGGATATGCCATTGTCGAATATCGCGATGTCCTTGCTTATGTCAGCATCGACAATGTCATAATTGGAATCAACACAAGAGCCCAGCAGCCCGGCACCGATGATGACGCCGCCTGCAATTTTCAGTGTTTTCATCATGTTGTTTAATTGTTTAGTTTGTCTTGTTAAAAGTTCGGTTGCAAAGTTAAATATCTTTCACAGTATTTTCCTCATTCCGGCAGATTATTTGTGTGAATATTTCTCCGCGTCATGTCGTGCCGCGTCCCCGCGGCATTCGTTGTGGGTGAGAATGACTTTATAATGAGTACGTTTCGTCATTGTGTGCCGCACTGTGCAGCCTTTTGCCGCATGGCCTCTGCGATGCCGTGTCCCATGTCCGCGGATAGGGGCAGACGCGATGCCATCCGCCCGATGCGCCGGCGGCATACGACCCCAAGGGCAGAAACATACGATGCCATGCCCTCTTGGGTCGTATGCTGTCGGCATTGGGGTAGGATGTTTTTGCACTTATCATCAGATGCCATGTCTCTCATCCGCGGCGTGTCCTGCCGCATCGGTGCATGCCGGGCTGGGATCTTATGTGTGCGTGGGCACGCGCATATTTTGTCTGTGTAGAGGAATTTTGTCCGTAGACGGTTTTTTAATAGTTTTTTAATATTGCGATAGGAAAGTAATTTGTACTTTTGTGCGGTTTTTGAGAGAAAGGGGTGTAAAGTATGGGCTTTGGCACCCGCAACAATGACAAAAGGTCAAGAATACAACTTATTTTTAATAACTTAAAAATATAAGACAATGATTAAAGTAGGTATTAATGGATTCGGACGTATTGGACGTTTCGTATTCCGCGCAGCTCAGAAGAGAAGCGACATCGAGATCGTCGGCATCAATGACCTTTGCCCGGTAGACTACTTGGGCTATATGCTGAAGTATGACACAATGCACGGCACATTCGATGGCACAATCGAGGCTGACGTTGAAAATAGCAAGCTGATCGTGAATGGCAAGGCGATCCGTGTTACTGCCGAGAAAGATCCTGCTAACCTGAAGTGGAATGAGGTAGGTGCAGAATATGTCGTTGAATCAACAGGCTTGTTCCTGACCAAGGAGAAAGCACAAGCTCACCTCGCAGCCGGCGCAAAATATGTCGTTATGTCAGCTCCCTCAAAGGATGACACTCCGATGTTCGTTTGCGGCGTAAACGAGAAGACATACGTCAAAGGCACACAATTCGTATCGAATGCATCTTGCACCACCAACTGCTTGGCTCCGATAGCAAAGGTGCTGAACGACAAGTTCGGTATCGTAAACGGCTTGATGACCACAGTTCACTCGACTACTGCTACGCAAAAGACTGTCGATGGTCCTTCTTTGAAAGACTGGAGAGGTGGCCGTGCAGCTTCTGGCAACATCATCCCGTCATCGACTGGTGCAGCTAAAGCTGTCGGCAAGGTTATTCCTGAGCTGAACGGCAAATTGACCGGCATCTCAATGCGTGTTCCTACTCTTGATGTGTCTGTCGTAGACCTGACTGTAAACTTGGCTAAGCCCGCAACCAAGGAAGCTATCTGCGCTGCCATGAAAGAGGCATCTGAAGGCGAATTGAAGGGCGTGCTCGGATATACTGAGGATGCTGTGGTTTCTTCAGACTTCTTGGGCTGCACACTGACTTCAATCTTCGATGCTAATGCAGGTGTTTATTTGACAGATACCTTTGTTAAGGTCGTTTCTTGGTATGACAACGAGATTGGCTATTCTAACAAAGTCCTTGACCTGATTGCCCACATGGCTTCTGTAAACGATTAATCGAATCCAAGGTCAAAATTATTGCAAGCATGGCCGCCTTGTCAGAAGGCGGCCATGCTTTTTTATGATTCCTTTGCTTCTGCATCTTCTTTGCTGTCATTCTCACCCTTCTTGTCGGCATCCGCAGGGCGGGGATTGAGCGATGCTACCCATTCTTCGTATAGCGCTTCGTCGGCCGCATCGTCATATTGTGGCTTGGCCTCTTTGGCAAAACTGCTCTTGCCGTGGAATAGGAGGGTGGCCACCATCCCGCTGATGAATCCCGAGAGATGCCCTTCCCACGAAACATCACCCTTGACGAAATATGGCGTGATGCCCCACACCATGCCTCCGTAGAGGAATACCGCCAGCAGCGATGCTCCTATCATCGGCTTCGTCCCATTGACCACCCCGCTGAAAAAAGTAAAAGAAAACAGCCCGTAAATCAGTCCGCTCGCACCCAAATGCCATGCGTCACGCCCGATGATGAATGTCAGAATCCCTGTTAGTACCCATGTAGTGCCGAGTATGGCGTATGCCCAGTCCTTGTAAAAATAGAAGATGCACCACCCGAGGCACAACAGCGGCAGCGAATTGACTGCCAGATGTCGCCATGACGAATGCAGCATGACGTGTGTCACTATGCCCGCGATGCCGTCGGTCTGCCGCGGATGCAAAGCAAGGACTGTGGAATCCAATGATAAAGTCTGCTTTAGGAACTCTATTGCTGTCATTGTGAAAATTAATAATAACGGCGGAACAACTGACAGTTTGAGCCTTTTGAGGTGATTGTCCATATTATAAGGTGATTGGATGTGCTGCAAAACTATTACATTTCTCATCCTAATTTAAAAATAAGACAGAAGTCTTCTTTGATTTTAATAAATATTGTATATTTGTAAAGTATAATTGCCTAACCATAACAGCGTAAGTATTAAATAAAAATAGGATAACATGAGCTATTTGCGTTTTGACAAAACGGAGATGATCCGCCTTGAGGAATCACTGCAGAAGGAGATTCTCCGTACAAACCGTGCAGGGGCTTATCATTGCACGACCATTGTCGGGTGTAATACGAGGAAATATCATGGGCTGTTGGTCATTCCAATCCCCGAAATAGATGACGAGAATCATGTCCTGCTCTCCTCCCTCGATGAGACGGTGATTCAGCATGGCGCAGAATTCAACCTCGGGCTTCACAAGTACCGTGGCGGGAGTTTCAGTCCCAAGGGGCATAAATACATCATCGACTTCGATTGTGAGAAAGTCCCGCAAACAGTCTATCGTGTCGGAGGAGTGGTATTGAAGAAAGAGATTGTCTTTGTCCATCACGAAAATCGTATCTTGATTCGCTATACATTGGTGGATGCACATTCTGACACTACTTTGCGCTTCAAACCGTTCCTTGCTTTCAGGTCGGTCAGGGAGTACACGCATGAAAACCTTCAGGCCAGCCGCCAATACTTTGAGGTGGCAAATGGCATCAAGACATGTATGTACCCCAGCTATCCGGAATTGTTCATGCAGTATAGCAAGCCTGTTGAATTTGTCTTCAAGCCCGATTGGTACAGGAATATTGAATACCAGAAAGAACTCGAACGTGGCTATGATTTCAACGAAGACCTTTATGTCCCCGGATATTTTGAATGTAGGATAGAGAAGGGTGAAAGCATCGTCTTCTCGGCAGGTATCGCTGAAGTCGAGACTTCGACACTGTTGTCCGAATTCCAAAAAGAGGTGGACGAGCGCACTCCTCGCGACAGTTTCAAGCATTGCCTTATAAATTCTGCCCACCAGTTCTATAACAAGCAGGATGATGACTTCTATGTGCTGGCCGGGTATCCGTGGTTCAAATGCCGTGCCCGCGATTTGTTTGTGTCGTTACCCGGATTGACACTGTCCAATAATGAGACCGAAATGTTCCATTCGATAATGGCGACAGGTGAGAAGGCTATACGCAATTTCATAAATGGCGAGCCGGTGTCAGTCAAAATATACGAGATGCAGCATCCCGATGTCTTACTGTGGGCAATTTGGGCTTTGCAGCAGTATTCGAAATTCACATCATTTGACGAGTGTGTAAAGCGTTACGGGAAACTGGTAGAAGACATCATGTCGTTCTTCTTCCATCAAAAACACAATAATCTCTTTTTGCATGACAATGGATTGGTGTATACTGATGGCAAAGACGAGGCAGTCACTTGGATGAACTCTACGGCTTATGGTCGTCCGGTAGTGTCCCGGACAGGCTATGTGGTAGAATTCAATGCTTTGTGGTACAATGCCCTACGCTTCTCGGCCGAAGTGTGCCGGTCTATGGGCAATGATACTTTTGCCGACAGGATGGAGACCACGTCGCTTAAGACGGCAGAATCATTTGCCAAAGTCTTTATGAATGAGCATGGATATCTGTTTGATTATGTCGATAACAACACTATTGACTGGAGCGTCCGTCCTAACATGATTTTTGCTGTGGCGTTTGACTATTCTCCTTTGGACAAGAAACAAAAGCGGCAGGTGCTTGACATCGTGACCAAGGAGCTTTTGACCCCGAAGGGAATACGCTCCTTGAGTCCAAAGAGTGTAGGATACAATCCTTATTATGTCGGTCCACAAGTGCAGCGCGACTATGCATATCATCAAGGGACGGCTTGGCCGTGGCTCATGGGATTTTATGTTGAGGCTTACCTCAAGATATATAAGATGAGTGGCCTTTCGTTTGTCGAGAGGGCGATGATAGGCTTTGAGTCAGAGATGAGATATCATTGCATCGGTTCCATCTCGGAGATGTATGATGGCAATCCCCCGTTCAGAGGGAGGGGAGCAGTGTCCTTCGCCATGAATGTTGCAGAAATTTTAAGGACATTATATATGTTGGATAAATATAATAATCAACTATAGGAGGTGGAATCAATATGAAAGTCTTAATGTTCGGTTGGGAATTTCCACCGCATATCTTGGGAGGGCTGGGGACAGCGAGCTATGGCATAACCAAAGGCTTGGCCCAGCAAGGTGATATAGATATTACTTTCTGTATACCTAAGCCATGGGGCGACGAAGATCAGAGCTTCATGAAAATCATCGGGATGAACAGCGTCCCTATCGTTTGGCGTGACGTTAATTATGATTATGTAAACGGCAGGATTGGCAGTTACATGAGCCCGCAACTCTATTATGATTTGAGGGATCACATATATGCCGATTTCAATTACATGCATACCAACGATCTCGGGTGTATAGAGTTCTCTGGCCGTTATCCTGACAATCTGCAGGAGGAAATCAATAATTATTCAATTGTGGCAGGCGTGGTGGCACGCCAACAGAAGTTTGACATAATCCATTCCCATGACTGGTTGACCTATCCGGCCGGCATACATGCCAAGCAAGTGTCAGGCCGTCCGCTGGTCATCCATGTCCATGCGACAGATTTCGACCGCAGCCGTGGCAACGTCAATCCGACCGTCTACGCCATAGAGAAGAATGGTATGGATCATGCAGACCACATCATGTGTGTCAGCGAACTGACAAGACAGACGGTGATCAATAAGTATCATCAGGATCCGGCGAAAGTATCGACAGTACACAATGCGGCTACCCCGTTGTCACAAGAGATAATGGACATCGTGCCCCGCCGCCGTGAGCATGAGAAGACCGTGACATTCCTCGGACGCATCACCATGCAGAAAGGTCCGGAATATTTCGTGGAAGCCGCGGCAATGGTGCTTTCACGCGCGAGACATGTGCGATTTGTCATGGCCGGCAATGGTGACATGATGGAGAAGATGATCAAACTTGCAGCCGAGCGTGACATCGCAGACAAATTCCACTTCCCCGGATTTATGAGAGGCAAGCAAGTCTATGAAGTCCTCAAGTCAAGCGATGTCTATGTCATGCCCTCGGTGTCCGAACCGTTTGGAATCTCACCTCTTGAGGCCATGCAAGTCAGCGTGCCCACCATTATTTCCAAACAGTCAGGTTGTGCCGAAATCCTGACCAAATGTATCAAAGTCGATTATTGGGACATACATGCGATGGCTGACGCCATACATTCGATATGTACAAATGATTCCCTATACCAATATCTAAAGGAGGAAGGCAAGAAAGAAGTCGATACAATCACTTGGGACAAAGTGGGGGAAAAAGTCCGCCGAATATATGACCGGGTGATAAGCAATTACAGATAATAATTAAATGAACAAACATATTATGAAGACAATCTGTTTCTACTTTGAGATACATCAGATGTTCAATCTGAAGCGTTATCGTTTTTTTGACATCGACTATGACCATTACTATTTTGATGACTTTGCCAATGAGACAAATATCGAGGACGCGGTCACAAAATCCTATGGTCCTACGGTCGATGCACTGCTCGATATGATAATAAACTCTGACGGGCGTTTCAAATTTGCCATCGGGGTGTCGGGCACAACGCTTGAACTCCTTGAAATGCATGCGCCCGACTTCATCGAGAAGCTCAAGCGCCTTGCCGACACCAAGTGCTGTGAATTTGTGGCACAACCCTACTCCTATGGCTTGTCATCAATTTATGATGAGGTAGGGTTTATCGATGAGGTCAAGAGGCTGTCAAAGAAAGTCAAGCAGCTCTTTAATGTCACGCCGACAGTGTTTGCCAATTCCAATCTAATATACTCTGACGAAATAGGCGCGCTCGTGTCTTCGATGGGCTACAAGGTAGTATTGACCGAGGGGGCAAAGCACATTCTCGGGTGGAAGAGTCCGCACTATGTTTACAGCTCGGCGCAAAATCCATCGTTGGCATTGTTGTTCCGCGACTTCAAGTTGTCTGACGACATCAGTTTGCGCTTCTCTGACAGCAGTTGGAACGAGTACCCGCTCTTTGCCGACAGATACATCGACTGGATTGCTTCGACGCCGGCCGAGGAGCAGGTCATCAATATATTTATGGACATGTCGGCATTCGGCATGGCACAGCCTCTGTCGTCCAATATCCTCGAGTTTCTCAAGGCTTTGCCGGCATGTGCCGAGCAGCGCGGCCTGACGTTCTCGACGCCGACCGAAGTAGTGCGCAAGCTCAAGCCCGTCTCATCAATAGATGTCCCGCATCCCATCTCATGGTGCGATGAGGAGCGTGACACCAGCTCTTGGAACGGCAATGTCCTGCAGCGCGAGGCGTTGGGCAAGCTCTACGGCATCGCCGAGCGTGTGAGGATGTGTGACAACCGTCTGGTCAAACAAGTCTGGGACTATCTGCAAGCGAGCGATTATTTCCATTATATGTCCACCAAGAATACCGGCATAGGTATCAACCGCGGCATCTTTGATTCGCCCTACGATGCGTTTACCAATTATATGAATGTCATCGCCGACTTCATCGAGCGTGTCAATTCTTTCTATCCCGAAGGCATTGACAATGAGCAGCTGGATTCGCTTACCCAGACGATTAGAAACCAGAGCACCGAGATTGAAAAATTGACCAAAGAGCTGGCTGATAGCGAGAAGAAGGTCAAAAAGTATGAAACTGCAATGGCAAAGGCCGAAGCCAAGGCTGTAAAGCCTGCAAAGACGGCTCAACGAAAGAAGTCTGAATAGTCCGGGTAAAGCCATCCCGCGACACCCCACGTGGTGGCAGACCGGAAATCAAGCCGCACCATAGCTGACCGTCAATGATTGCTTGGTCTGTCTCTTATACACATCT
>DWUP01000196.1 GCA_020012075.1 Candidatus Avibacteroides avistercoris | reverse complement strand
CCCGCCGTTGTCGGCGCGGACATCGGCGGCCTGGGCTGTGAAGATGACTGTCGTGTCGCTCTTGTCCATACGTCCCACGTGGAGTGTCATGGTGGCGTTGTGGGGGATGTAGAGCCTGATGGGGATGTCATTGACCGTCGTGTCGAGCATCTCGGTGTAGGCGCGTGCCGACGATGCGGTGTCGCGGCTCAGCCGTTGCAACGGTGCGGGCCGGACGGTCTGGACCTCGGGCTCGAATAGTGCCGGCTCGGGTTCGGCGGCATCCTGCCTGTCGCGTGTCAATGCCCATACCGCGATGCCGATTGCTGCTATGATGGCGATGGCGGCCACGATTATCCACACCGTGCGGCCGTTGCCTTTCTTGTGGCGGGGTGCGTGGCTTCCTTTGGTTTCGTCCGGACGTTTGTCTGCGGCAATCGACTTCTTAAAATTCACCTCATCCTCCTCTTTCACGGGAATCGAGTACAGAATTTCCGGCTTTGGCTGTTCGCCGAGGATGCGTATCTCGTCGTCGCTTATTTCATTCGGATCTTTCATAATTTGCTGGCCTCCTTTTCCAAAAGTTCTTTCAACATCTTCAGGGCTTCTTTAGATGCCGTCACCGTGTGGCTGAACGTGGTGGCGTCAGACAGGGTGAGCTTTTGCTTTGGGATATTGATGTAGTAGACGTAATTGACGTTGATGATGAGGCTTTTGCCTATCCTGATGAAGATATTGCCGTCCATCCCGAGCTGCGAGGTGATAGCCTTCTCGATCTGCCCGAGCTGGTAGGAGAGCGTGCGTGCCGTGCCGTCGGCCTGAATCATGGTCGAATAGTTGCCGTCGGCCGAGATATAGACTATCCTGCCCGGTGTGATGCGCACCAAGTCGTTTGAAGTCGAGATAGTCAGATGCTTCATCATTGACCTTTTGGCGGCAAATTTAAGGAGATTTGTCCTATATCCAAATCCTTTGCCGCGGGTGCTTGCGCGTGCCGCGTGGGATGTCCGCTGCGTCGGTGTCTGACATTCCCGGCTGCAGGGTGCGGTGCTATTCTCCTCAGGGTAGTATGCCGCAGGATTTTCTTAGGCTGCAAATATATGTTTTTAGGTTAGAGATATATGTTTTTAGCCTAAGTTTTTCCGGCAGGGTCTGATGCTGCGGAGATTTGCGTCAGGGGGCGGCGTGACAAGCGTCAGACTGCCGCTCACCGTGGGATGAACGATGCCGCCAGAATGAGCAGGGCGAAGAGCATCATGCACGCCGACGTGCGGGCGAGATAGGCGTTGAGTGCCGCCCCTTGCCACGTGCGTGTCATGCCGCGCCAGTTGATGACGTGGGGGATGAGGTAGAGCAGCGGGACGGCGGCCATCGGGACATCGCCCCCGCTCCATGCGGTGAAGGCCACGATGGCCGTGCCGGCAATGCCGAGCGAGAGGTAGAGCGCGCTGCCGAAACGCCGCCCGAAGATGACGATGATGGTGCGCTTGCCGGCCGCGCGGTCGGTGTCTGCGTCGCGGAAGTTATTGACCACCAACAGCGTGTCTATGACGAGGCCGCAGGCTGTGCCGTAGGCCAGCGACACGGCGTCAAGCACACCCGACTGGAGATAGTAGGTGCATGTGACAGGCACTATGCCGAAGAAGACCAGCACCAGCACGTCGCCCAGCCCGCAATAGGACATGAACGTGGTGTAGAGGAATGCAAACACGACGCACGCCGCTCCCACGCCGACCAGCCACCAACCACCGTAGCGCAACAGCAGCAGCCCGAAGGCGCAGGCCACGCCGATGGTCAGTGCCACTGCCCATCTCATCGCCCGCACGCTCACCCATCCGCTCGCGCAGGCACGGCGCGGGCCGATGCGCTCCTCGCCGTCCGTGCCGCGCATATAGTCGAGCAGGTCGTTGATGAGGTTGGCCGCTATCTGCATGGTGAGTGCAAAGATGCAGCAGAGCAATGCCGGCTGCCACACGAAGCAGCCGTCGCGCACGGCGAGTGCCGTGCCGATGATGACCGGCACGGCCGCCGCAGGCAATGTCTTGGGACGCGCCGCGAGCAGCCATGCACGCGGCGAGTTGAGTGATATGTCGTCAGTCTGTGTCATACGCTTTGTCCCCGTCTTTTTCAATAAGCCGCCCATCGAGGGTCATGCACCACCGTCGCCGCAGGGTCATAGTGCATGCTCTCCTGCGTGGGGATGAGCAGGCGGTAGGTCTTGCCCTTTCTGACCGTGAGGCTCTGTTGCCGCAGCCACGGGTTGGCATCACGCAGCTGGTAGTAGGTGAGTCCCCGTCCCTTGGCAAAGGCTGCGAGGTCGCGTATGTCTTGCCTGACGGCCACGGTGTCATAGTCCAGCGGCGGGTAGAACTGGTCTGCCGTCAGCACTATGCCGTAGGCCGACGGGTCTGAATAGATCATCTTGACGGCGATGAGGCGGAAGATGTAGCGCGACGTCTGTTCTGTCATCCACCAATGCGTAGCGTCGTCGGACAAATGGCGGTCGCTGAAGCGCCGCACCGCCCCCTGTCCGGCGTTGTAGGATGCCGCCACCGACAGCCAGTCATGGAATTTGCCGTAGGCTTGCTTCAGATACCGGCACGCTGCCTCGGTGGACATCGCTATGTCATACCGCTGGTCTACGCTCTTGCTTACCTCGAGGCCAAACTCACGGCCGGTGGCCGGCATGAATTGCCAGATGCCTGCCGCGCCCGCCCCCGAGCGTGCGAAGGGGTTGAGATAGCTCTCGACGATGGTCAGCAGCTTCATGTCGTCGGGGATGCCGTGTGATTGCAGTATCGGCTCTATTACCGGGAAGTAGCGGTTGGCGCGCTTCAGGCCCAGAACAGTGTTGGTATGCGAATAGGTGAACGCCAGCAACTCGCGGTCGAGCCGCTCGCGGTTCTCATAGCTCGTCAGGTCGATGGTGTCGCCTGCGATGACATAGCTGTCGGGGATGGGTGGCAGGGTGACTGTCACCGCCGTGGGGACGGCCAGTGTCCTGATGTCGCGGGTCCGGTCGCCGCATGCTGTGGTGACGAGCATGGCCGCCACGGCCGTGATGATAGTAGTGATGGTGGTTGTCTTCATTTATTTCGTCAATATTATATTATATGCCCCGGCTTCACGCCGCATGGGATAGTTGCCGCGCAGCCACTCAAAGCGGGTGGGGTCTTGCCTCAGTGCGTCGCTGTCCCGCCTCGGGTCATAGATGGTGAGCAGTGCGTCGTCGATGGTGGGGGCTGTGACCGTCGGACAAGGCGGGGCGGGAGGCTCGATGGTGCATGGCATGGCGATGCCGAAGTGCCTGCACACTGCCTGCATAGCCATGCGCGAGGCATTGGCCTTGCCGTCGGCCGAGTAGCCTGCGATGTGCGGGGTGGTGAGATAGGCTGCCGCGAGCAGACGGCGGTCTATGTCAGGCTCATGCTCCCAGACATCGATGACGGCATCTGCTATCCTGCCGCCGGCGAGTGCGTCGATGAGTGCGCCGGTGTCTGCCACTTCGCCCCGTGAGGTGTTGAGCAGCCACGGTTTCTTCTCCAGTTGTGCGAATAGCTCCGCGTCTGCGAGGTGGTAGGTCGGGTGCTTGCCGCCCCGTGCCAGCGGTGTGTGGAGAGTGATGATGTCTGCCCGCCCGGCCAGTTCGCCGAGCGTGACGAATGTCCCTCCGCCCTCGGCCTCGGCACGCGGCGGGTCGTTGAGCAGCACGTCGATGCCCATGCCGGCGGCCATCTCTGCCACGCGGCTGCCCACGTTGCCCACGCCGATGATGCCCATCGTCATGCCGCGCAGCGGGCGGTGGTGGCGGCGCGACAGCAGGATGAGTGCCGACTGGACATACTGTGCCACGCTCGCCGCGTTGCATCCCGGGCAGTTGGTCCATTCTATCCCGTTGGCCTCGCACCAAGCGGTGTCGATGTGGTCATAGCCTATGGTGGCCGTGGCTATCATTTGCACCCGCGAGCCATGCAGCAGGTCACGGTCGCACCGGGTGCGTGTCCTGACTATGAGTACGTCGGCATCGGCCACGTCCCTGCGGCTGATTTCCCGCCCGGGCAGATAGGTGACTTCGTCGGCCACCGACTCGATGGCTTGGCGGATGTAGGGTATCTTGTCGTCTACTACGGCTTTCATGGCTGGTGGTCTAAAGCAGGCTGTCGTCCACGTCGAGCTCCACGGGGCAATGGTCGGAGCCATATATCTCGGTGTGTATGCCGGCACCTGTGAGGTATTGCTCCAGCGAGCGCGAGGTGAGGAAGTAGTCGA
>DWUP01000195.1 GCA_020012075.1 Candidatus Avibacteroides avistercoris | reverse complement strand
AGTGCTCTTTGCCATCTATCCGCTGACAGGATTCATGAATGACATCGGCTACACCGGCCTCCAGACCGACGGGAAAGGCATGGAGCAGATGCTCACCATCTTTGCCATCATAGCCGCCGTCAAGGTCATCTATGCGGCCATCATCGTCATCCTCGCGCTCCGCTGGCGCAAGGCGGCGCATTGAGCCCGGCCGGCACCGTCCCGGCAGTGCGTCACTCCACCCCGCGCAGTGCGGCCACCAGCGAGTCGCACACGGCGGCGAAGGCTGCACGGTTGTCCCCGGCTATCGGCCGCTTGGGCTGTGACTTGATGAGCAGGGGGTTGATGGGCTTGCCGTTCTCATAGACACGGAAGTCGAGGTGCGGCCCCGTGGACAGTCCCGTCGAGCCGACATAGCCTATCACTTCCTTCTGCCTGACGCGCGACCCCACCTTCAGCCCCTTGGCAAAGCGCGAGAGATGCATGTAGGTAGTGGTATAGACCGAGTTGTGGCGTATCTTGACATAGTTGCCTGCCCCGCCCGCCTGAAAAGCCTTGGCCGTGACCGTGCCGTCACCTATGGCATAGACCGGCGTGCCGGCCGGCGCGGCATAGTCCACACCATGATGCGCACGATAGCGGCGCAACACCGGGTGGAAACGGCTGTTGGTGAAACGCGACGTGATGCGGTAGAAGTCCAGCGGAGCTTTGAGAAACGCCCCCTCGAGACTGTTGCCGTCGGTGTTGTAATAGAGCTGCTCGCCATCCTGCACAAACGGTATGGCATAGATGGCCGTGTCGCCGCCGGCAAACGAAGCCGCCAGCACGCGGAAGTTGTCGAGAGCCGCGCCATCGACATACTCCTGCTCATATATGACACGGAACTCATCGCCGCGCTGCAAGCCGAAGAAATCCACGCTCCACCCGAAGATGTGCGACAACGTCACGGCCAGCAGCGGCGAAGCACCCGCCTCGTCCATCGCCACCCAGAGCGATGACTCCACCCGGCAGCGGGCAGACATCTGCCGCCACTCGACGGGATTGGTGCCGCGGCTGACGCCGAAGCCGCCGCCAAGGTCAAAGACGACGTAGGTGCGCGGCGTCTCCTCGTAGACGAAGTAGCGGGCAGCCGGCACACTGTCGCGCGTGTAGAAGACGGCATAGCCCTGCCCGCTCCTGATGCGGCGCGCATCAAACGTCCCCTCGGCCTTCAGGCCTATGGCATGAACATCGGCAGCCGACAGCCCGCACCCCTGAAGGAGCGACGACAGGTTCTGCCCCGGCTCGACCGTGCCGCGCACGATGTCATATCCGTCGGTCACGATACCATATTCGCGGCTCACGCTATCGACGGCCGACGTGTCGGCCGCCGACACCACTTCATCGGCACGCGACACCACACCCTGCGACAACAACGCCGCCATGACAAAGCCCGTGACAATGACAGCCACAAGGGACAGCAAAGGGAGAGAAACAAATGTCCTATTCATCACATCACACTTATTGTGAAACAAAGATAGCGAAAAATATGCCCGCCGCACACGTCCGGCCGCCGACAAACGCCATGGCATAGTATGCAGACGCCATGGCACACCGTGCCACCGCCCATGGCATACGACCCCGGAGCCGACAGGGTCAGACCCCACGGCAGGCAGCACACGATGCCGGGATTTATATAAAAAACACTAAAAACCTGAGGCACGGCCCGGCCGGATTGTCAAAATATGCTTATTTTAGAACGGTTTACAAACGTTAGTGAAAATAGCAGTCCGACGCATGAACAGAATCTTACCTATCGGCTTGTTTGCAGCAGGCCTGTGCACGCATGCCGCCATGGCACAAGACCGTCCCAACATCATCCTCTTCCTCGTGGACGACATGGGATGGCAGGAGACATCAGTCCCGTTCCACGAGAGTATGACCGACCTCAACAGACGCTACCGCACCCCCAACATGGAACGCATGGCAGAGATGGGCGTGAAGTTTACCCAAGCCTACGCGTGCGCCATCTCGTCGCCGTCGCGTGCCAGCCTGATGACCGGGATGAACGCCGCACGCCACGGAGTGACCAACTGGACACTCGAATACAACACCAAGACCGATGCAGAAAGCCCGGACATCACACTGCCCGAATGGAAATACAACGGCATACAGCCCGAGGACGAGACAGACATACCACACAGCACACCCGTCACGCCACTCCCGCAAATACTCCATGACAACGGCTACTTCACCATCCACTGCGGCAAGGCACACTTCGGCTCACTGGACACACCGGGAGCAGACCCGTGCAACTTGGGATTTGACAAGAACATCGCCGGCGGCGCCAACGGAGGCCCGGGCAGCTATCTGGCGACCAACGAGTTCGGAAGCGGCAACTTCCACGTCAGCGGGCTGGAGAAATACTACGGCACAGACACATTCCTGACCGAAGCACTCACACTCGAGGCTCTCGCCACACTGGACTCCCTGCGCACGGCATCCCCCGACCGGCCATTCTACCTCTATATGTCGCACTATGCCATACACGCCCCATACGACGCCGACAAGCGCTTCACGGGCAACTACACGGGCATCGACCCGCAGCTCGGCACCGCCCTCAACACCGCAGAGGTCAATCACGCCGCCCTCGTCGAGGGAATGGACAAGAGCCTCGGTGACATCCTCGACTATCTGTCTGAAGAAGGCAACGAAGACTTGGCAGCAAACACCATACTGATATTCATGTCTGACAACGGCGGGCAAGGCATAGGACGGCAAGGCAACGGCAACCGCGACACCAACGCCCCGCACCGCGCAGGCAAGGGCTCGGCATACCTCGGCGGAGTACATGAGCCGATGATGGTGGTGTGGCCGGGCATCACCGACGGGCACAGAGGAGGCACCATTGACAGCCGTGTCATGATCGAGGACTTCTTCCCCACCATACTCGAGATGGCCGGCATAACAGGATATGCTACAAGGCAGCACGTCGATGGCAGGAGCTTCGCCGGCATCATCAGGCAGCCTGACGCCCGGCATGACGACAGGCATCCGCTGGTGTGGCATTTCCCGAACCTCTGGGGCGAAAGCCAGGACCGCAGCGAAGGCTATGGCGCCTACTCGGCAATGCTCAAAGGAGACTACCACATCATATATTTCTGGGAGTCGCAAGAGCTGCGCCTCTATGACATAACAGATGACGTGGGCGAACAGAATGACCTCGCGCCTGACAACAAGCATCTCGTCAGAGAACTCGCCGGTGAACTGACCGACTCGCTGAAAGCCTGCGGAGCACAAAGACCGGCATACAAATCCACAGGACAGCTCATCCCGTGGCCCGACGAAGCATGCGCAATGTGATGACACCGTGACAAACAGCACGGCACACACGGCATGACGATGAATATATGCGGCATATTTGCCTCACGGATACAGGGACGGCACGGCAAAACCGCGACGGTAGTAGAGACGCGATTAATCGCGTCTCTACATCTTTCACTATATTTGTTTCACGAATACAGGAGGCGGCTCGGCATAGTCCGGGTGTGAGCGGGCTCACACCCTTGCCTCTGCGCTCGCCTTTCACTATATTTGCACCGCACAACAGACATTTGACTCCATACCGACGATGAAAACCCGACTTGCCATATTCATCATGACACTGATGATGCTACTCGCAGCCCCGGCCTACGCACAGCAGAGCGTCAAACCACGCAACGGCGAGGGCGTGGATGCCTTCCTCAAACGCAACGGGAGGCAGCCCAAGAAATACAAGGAAGCATTCTTCGAGCTCAACAAAGGCAAGCTGGGCAAAGGCAACACCCTGCTCCTCGGCGTGGCCTACAAGATTCCGCCGGCTGAGGCGGCACGCCCGGCATACATCGACGAACCGCTCTTCGGCAAAGGCCGCTCGCACGTCAAGGTCAAGTCGCACGAACTCGACGGGGCATGCTTCTACATCGTCAGCGGACACGGAGGCCCAGACCCCGGAGCGATAGGCAAAGCATCGGGACACGAACTGCACGAAGACGAATATGCCTATGACATCGCGCTGCGCCTCGCCCGCAACCTCATGGAGCGCGGGGCAAAAGTGCACATCATCATACAAGACGCCAAGGACGGCATACGCGACAGCCGCTACCTCCCGACCTCCAAGCGCGAGACATGCATGGGCAAAACCATACCGCTCGACCAGACGGCAAGGCTCAAGCAGAGGTCTGACAAAATCAATTCACTCTATCGCGACGACAAGAGTAACTACGGATATTGCCGTGCGGCATTCATACACATAGACAGCCGCAGCAAAAAGAAACAGATGGACGTATTCTTCTACTACCAGCAGAGCAACGCATCACTCAGCCGCCCGTTGGCAGAGACACTGAGGAGTACTTTCGAAGCCAAGTACAGACAGCACCAGCCGGGACGGGGCTTCTCGGGCACGGTCAGCACGCGCGGTCTCTATGTATTGAGGCACACTGACGTCCCGTCGGTCTATTTCGAACTGGGCAATCTGCAGAATGTCAATGACCAGAGACGCTTCGTCCTGAGCGACAACCGTCAGGCTCTCGCCAACTGGATCACCGAGGCATTCGTCAAGGACTACGCCAAGCACAAGGATTGACGCCGGCACACAGCCGCAGCACGAGGGATTAACACTACTTAACCCCCGCCACGTTGCCATCATGCGGTGACTGTGGCTAACTTTGTCAAAACCAAAACAAACCTATCATCATACCAAAAGACCTATGAAAGTACTTCTCATCAACGGCAGCCCGCGTCCAAACGGCAACACTCACCGCGCCCTTACCGAGGTGGCCACCGCCCTCAACGAGTGCGGCATCGAGACCGACATCGTCAGCATCGGCACACACGCCGTGCAGGGCTGCATCGCCTGCGGCAAATGTTCGTCGCTGGGGCATTGCGTCTTCGAGGACCAGCTCTACACCACCGTCCGCCAGAAAGCCGGGGAAGCCGACGGCATCGTCATCGGCTCGCCCACCTACTACGCGGGCCCCAAC
>DWUP01000194.1 GCA_020012075.1 Candidatus Avibacteroides avistercoris | reverse complement strand
AGTCAATTAGCTGGAACATGTCGCGCTGCACGACGTTGCCGGCTTCGTCATAGGTGAGCTTGACACTCCCCTCGGCCAGCTCGTCGCTCCAGTGGATGCTGTCGGTACGTCCTTCGGAGTCGTAGAAGTATTGGTTGTACTCCAGCGGGCTTACGGTCGAATTTATAGCCCTCAGATAGTGCTTCCCCTGTGCCTGTGCAAGAGAAAAACAGCAGGCAGCAGCGAATGTCAATAGGTAAAACTTTCTCATAAATGCTGATAGTATTAATCGCAAAAACAATTTGTCGGCTTCAAATATAGCATATAAAATAAATCTTAAGCAGGTCGCGTGCTTTTTTAACTGTCAAATCCTGTGATGATTCCGCGATTTGTAAATCGCATCTTCGGCTTCATGTTCATTCCTCGATATGCCTTATGACCTTTGCCGGGACTCCTCCCACTATTGTGCGTGGCGGCACGTCCCGAGTGACGACGGCTCCGGCTGCGACGATGGAATATTCACCAATGGTCACGCCTTGCAGGATGGTGGCATTTGAGCCGACCCACACGCCGCGTTCCAGCCTGATGGGTGCAGGATAGGTCAATTTGCGTTTTGATGGTGCTTCGAAATGGTTGAGTGTGGCGAAAACGACATTGTGTCCTATCTGGCAGTCGTCGCCTATGAATACGCCGCCATGGTCTTGGAAATGGCAGCAGGCATTGATGAATACGTTTTCGCCTACCGTTATGTTTTTCCCGAAGTCGGTGTAGAATGGCGGGAACACCCGCAGCGTGGCGGGGACGGGCTTGCCGAAAAGTGATGAGAGGTAGGACCGTACTTCCTCAGGCGTATGGTAGGCGGCGTTGAGCTCAAAGGTGATGCGGCGCGCCTCACCGCTCATCCTGTCCATAAACTCGAATACTTCAGGTGTGTCAAGCGGCTTGTGCGCGGCTACACGGTGCAGGAAATCTTCTAATTGCATCATATTGTCTGATGTTTTGTCCTTAATGTTTTTGGCCGCAAATCTATTTCAAGATTATGGTGCCGCTATTATCTATGGTCGGGAAAATGCAACCATTTTTACAGACCGTCAGGACTAATGGTCAATTGCAGTCTCTGTTTAGCGATGTGACATAGTCGTATAGGGCGGCAAAGAATGTATGCCGCGACAGTGTGGTCACGTCGCCGACGATGATCAGTTTCATCCTTGCACGCGTCATGGCCACATTCATCCGGCGCAGGTCGGTGAGGAAGCCTATGTCGCCTCTGTCGTTTGATCGCACGAGGCTGATTATCACTACGTCGCGTTCCTGCCCTTGGAATCCGTCCACTGTATCTGTCGTGATGGCGTGCCGTATGCGGCGCAGGCCGGGGTCGGACTTGATGAGCCGTCTCAACAGTTGTACTTGCGATTTGTATGGTGAGATGATTGCGAAATCTATGTTGTCTTCCGCTATCCGGCTGCTGCCTATTTTACTTATGTAACTCTTGAGTGTGTCTATTGTGGCGCATGCTTCAGCGGCGTTCATCTTGCCTGTGCCGCCCGAGGTGGAGCGTTCGCGGGCCTCGGCCACCGACGTGTCAATCCATTCGACCGGTGTGTCAAGTTCGAATGTCTTGCGGTGTGCCACCATGGGGGCTGCGGTCAGTTGTCCTCCATAGAACCATTTGGACGGGAAGGTCATGATCTCTTCATTCATCCTGTATTGCTCGCGCAGCATTGTGACGCATGACGGATGTGAATTGACTGCTACTTCCATGAGTGTCCGTGCCAGCCCGCCGCGTGCGGCTTCGACTGATTTGACCGTCGGGGGCAGTTGCTTGTGGTCGCCCGACAGGATGATGCGGCTGCAATGGGCGAGTGGAATCCAGCATGACGGTTCGAGTGCCTGGCCTGCTTCATCGACGAAAAGGGTGGAGAAGTGCTTCCCAAACAACAATGACGATGCAGCTCCGGTCAGCGTGCAGGATATGACCATCGCCGAGTCGAAGAGTGATGAGGTGATGCGCACCTCGAGTTCTGTGGCTTTGTCACGGAGCGATGACAGCTTGGAATGAATGTCGCGGCCGCCGTGCCTTGATGCGCACAGTTCTCTTATCGAACGTCGCACTTGCCATAGCAGCGGGTAGTCGGGATGCTCTTCAAACCTCCTTTCGAATGTGTAGGCGAGCATCTTGCCGTTGATGCGTGTGGGATTGCCTATACGCATGACGCTGACGCCGCGTTCGACCAGTTGCCGGCTGATCCAGTCTACTGCCATGTTGCTTTGTGCACAGACGAGCACTTGTGTTTCGCGGTGCAGTGTCTCGCAGATGGCTTCGACGAGTGTCGTCGTCTTGCCTGTCCCCGGCGGGCCGTGTACGATGGCTATGTCTTTTGCGCAGATGATTTTGTTTACTGCCTCTTCTTGCTGTCTGTTGAGCCACGGGAAGGATTGCTTTGCCATGGTGCGTGATGCGCATTGGCGTGTGCCGTGCAGCAACTCTTTCATTTCCTTGAGCCGTCCGTCACTGGCGTTGATGGCCTTGTGGAGAGCGGATGACATGAGGCGGTAGGGTGTTTCGTCAAAGAATAACTGCAGACCCGGAAGCCTCATGGAACGGAGCTGCGGCATGTGGTCTTCCGACGGTATGACCACTCCCATGCGGTCGCCGTCTACGTAAGACACGGTGCCTGACCATGAGGTCTGTGTCGTATGTCCCATGCCGTCGTCGGCGAAAAAGCTGACAGGCTTGCCATGGTCAAACTGGTGCTCGACATCACGGCTGCCTGTCCTGACAATCTCGACGACATATTGATTGAGGGCGTTGTAATGTCCGCCCTCTATGCTCAATGGATACCAGCAAGTGCCTCGCAGTGTCCTCTCATAAGTGCTTTGTCCCTGCACTTGTGTTAAGAATTCATTGCGCTCGCTCTCATGCTCGGTGTCGAGCAAGCGTTGCAGGTGTGCGAGATATTGCTCCGGGGTCACTTGCTGTCAGGCTGATAGTCTGTTCAGTTGCCGCTCAGATTCTCAATGATCTGCAGCAGACGGTCGATTTGTGCGTCACGTTTCGAGAGTTGTTCGTCTTTCTCGGCCAGTTGCTTCTTGAGTTCTTCGAAGAATGCTTGTACATCCTGCATATCACTCTTTGCGGCGCGCGTTGATTGGCGGCGGCTTCCGTTTTCGGCCTTGGGGACTGCGGGTTCGGTCAGCATTTCGCCTTCGCCCGTTCTCACCCATTGCGGGTTTATCCCTATGCGCTCGTATAGTTTGTTGAGAAACAGCCTGCTCATAGGCTTGTGGCCGGTTGTCACTTCTGAAAAATAGGAAAAACGGTAGGGGATGTAAGCTGCCATGTCGGTCTTTTTGGTGATACCGATTTTTGCAAAGGCTTCTTTCAATGCTTCGTTTAGGCGTTCTAATTCGGTCATGATGTTGATTTGATAAATGATTAATAGAATAAGTCTGTATCTGCCGCTTTCGAATATCTGGTTTCGATAATGGCTTATGCGGTGTAAAAGTATAAATTATTCCCGCAGATTGTATCTGCTGTTGATGTAAATATGCGAAATGTCTTGTGATTTTGTTTTTAGATACTTCTTTTATACGTTTTATGTCGTTGCCAATCCGATGATTGGCAGAGTATTGTATTGTTGTGGTTGTGATCGGAATATCAGAATAAAAGGAATAATATTGAAAATCAAAAGCGGCTGTCACGGTATGGATATATATTATTCGTGTCACGTCTTGTATGGCATTCTGTTTCGTGCGATATGTCCGGGCTGAATATCGCATGTCATTGGCGGATGTTTCGTATGTGGGTGGTGTAGGGATGTCCCCTGATTATTATTCATATCATGACAGGGTGCAAGTCTACAGACAGACAGGGCAGCCATCCACGGTCTTGTGACCTTGATGGCTGCCCTCATCACCTGTCGGGGTGAAAGGATTCGAACCTTCGACCCCCTGCTCCCAAAGCAGGTGCGCTAACCGGACTGCGCTACACCCCGTGATGCCTTTCGTCAAAGGCGGTGCAAAATTAGCCTCATTTTCCGTATATGCAAAGTTTTTACGGCTAAATTAATCCTTTTAACTTTTGCCGTCTGCCGTTCCTCGCATGTGGCCGCGTCCGTGATGCATGTTTGTGACATTATGGTCACGTTGCTTTTCACGGACACTTATGCTATCTTCGCCTTGTGCATACAATGTTTATGATATGATGAGACGATTATTTGCTTCCATAGTCACGGGCACTGTTGCCGCAGCCACCTGTGCCGTTGTTGCCGGCGAGCATCCCAATGTGGTGTTGATCTATGCCGACGACCTCGGTTGGGGAGACCTCGGCTGTTATGGTTCGCCGGATGTCCTCACTCCCAATGCCGACCGGCTGGCGGCAGAAGGCAGGCTGATGACCGGCGCACATGCTGCAGCGGCCACCAGTACGCCGTCACGTTTCGCATTGCTCACGGGGATGTATGCTTTCAGGCAGGACGGGACAGATGTGGCCAATGGCGATGCGGCCATGATAATCTCACCCGAGACATATACGCTGGCCGACATGATGCGTTCGGCAGGCTATGTGACTGCCGTCATCGGCAAGTGGCATCTCGGGTTGGGGCGCGAGTCCGGGCGTCAGGACTGGAATGCACCGCTCGACGGCACACCTGCCGACCTTGGTTTCGACTATTCTTATATCATGGCGGCCACGGCCGACAGGGTGCCGTGCATCTTCATCGAAGACGGAATGATAGCAAATCCCGACCCGGAGCATCCTGTCGAGGTGAGCTATACTCACCCCTTCGACGGCGAGCCGGACTATCGTGCGAATCCCGGATTGGCTTACAAACAGCAGTCGAGCCACGGTCATGACAACTCGATCATCAATGGCATCGGGCGCATAGGTTATATGAAGGGAGGCGGGGCGTCCATCTGGCGCGACGAAGACATAGCTGACTCGATCACGGCACGTGCCGTGCGGTTTATCGAAGCCCATCGCCACGAGCCGTTTTTCCTCTATTTCGCCACCAATGACATACATGTCCCGAGGATGCCGCACGAGAGGTTCAGGGGGAAATCACCGCTCGGACTGCGCGGCGAAGCCATAATGCAGCTCGACTGGAGCGTGGGCCGCATCATGCAGGCTCTTGACGAGGCTGGCATTGCCGACGATACTATCCTGATACTGACCAGTGACAACGGCCCTGTCATCGATGACGGCTACTGCGACCGTGCGGCTGAGCTGCTCGGCAGCCACCGTCCGTGGGGTGCGATGCGCGGCACCAAGTACAGCGTCTTCGAAGCCGGCACGTGTGTCCCTGCTTTGGTGCGATGGCCGGCTGTCATACCTGCCGGCACCCGCACTGATGCTTTGGCCACACAGGTCGATTTGTTGTGTTCGCTTGCCTCTGTCGTCGGTGCCGCAGTGCCGGCGGATGCGGCGCCCGACAGCCGTGATTCGTCTCCTGCATGGTTTGGCTCCGGGACCGGTGAGGGGCGGGCATGGATAGTCGAGCAGGGCTACACGCTGGCACTTGTCACGCCGGGATGGAAATATGTGGCGCCGAGCCATTATCCCGGGGTCGTCCCTTGGGGTGTGGCAGTCCCGTCGGGATGCGACACGGTGCCTCAGCTTTTCAAGGATGGCGATGAGACCCGCAACGTCGCCCGGCAATATCCCGCACAGACAGAGACTATGAAGCTGATGCTCGACAGCATCGTGGGGCTCAGGCATGTCAGCTCCGCAGGCTGCCGGCGTGAGTGTGATGAGAGATGACAGACAGACTTAAATATATATCATGACAGACAAAGCATTTGATTTTCTGATGTCGCACCGCGATGTGGCTTTTGCCACGGTCGATGGCGGCAAGCCCAAGATAAGGGTATTCCAAATCATGAAGCGCAGCGGGCATGACCTCTACTTCGCGACATCTGCACGCAAGGAGGTCTACCGCCAGTTGGTCGCCAATCCCGGTGTCGAGCTGCTCGCCATGTCGGGCGACATCTCTGTGCGTGTCATGGGGTGCGCCGTCTTTGATGTCACCGACGAGGTGGCACGTGAGATATATGATTCCAACGCCATCCTGCAACGTCTCTACGGCAAATACACCGACTTGTCCTATTTCCGTCTGGCCGTCAGCGGCATCGACTACTATGATCTTGCGCCGACGCCGCCCGTCCTTGAGCATTTCGACTTTTGAAGGCGTCACCGTCAGCGTCAGCCGCCCATGATGGCTTGCGATGACATGTCCCGCAGCATCGTATGCCGGGCACGGAAACATTGTATGCCACACGCAGTACCATTGTATGATTTTGCCGACAGCATTGTATGCCATTCGCAGCAGTGTGCTGCAATTAACCGGCGTGGGCGGACCGTCGGTGCGGCAAAATATGCTATCTTTACCAGACGCTTATAACGTAATTCAGATAAAGGATTGAAGACATGAACAATTTCAACTTTTGCAGTCCCACTTATTTCGCTTTCGGGCGCGGCACAGAGTCGCGTGCAGGCGAGTTGTGCGTCAAGTATGGCGCCGGTCGTGTCCTCATAGTCTATGGCGGAGGGTCGGCCGTCCGCAGCGGATTGCTCGCACGTGTCAAGGAGCGGCTCGATGAGGCGCGCCTGTGGCACACCGACCTCGCCGGCATAAAGCCCAACCCCACCGACGACAGGGTGTATGAAGGCATCGATGTCTGCCGTCGCGAGAGGATAGACTTCATATTGGCCGTGGGCGGCGGCTCGGTCATCGACACTGCCAAGGGCATTGCTGCCGGTGCAGTCTATGACGGCGACTTCTGGGACTTCTATTCGGGCAAGGCTGTCCCGCGGTCGGCGCTGCCCGTGGGAGTAGTGCTCACCATCCCGGCAGCAGGCAGCGAAGGCTCGGGCAACACCGTCATCACCAAGGTGGACGGGCTGCACAAGATCAGCATCCGTACAGAGGAGGTGTTGCGTCCGCGCTTTGCGATAATGGACCCCGAGCTGACGTTCACTCTCCCGCCGTTTCAGACGGCTTGCGGCATAGCCGACATGATGGCACACATCATGGAGCGCTACTTCAGCAATACCCCCGGCGTGGAGGTGAGCGACCGTCTGTGCGAATCGGTCCTGACCACCATCATCGGCCAAGCGCCGATAGTGATGCGGTCGCCTGACGACTATGACGCGAGGGCAAACATCATGTGGTGCGGCATGATAGCGCACAACGGCACATGCGGCGTGGGACGTGAGGAAGACTGGTCGTCGCACGCATTGGAGCACGAGGTCAGTGCCGTCTATGACGTGGCACACGGGGCCGGACTGGCGGTCATCTTCCCGGCATGGCTGACATGGATGGCCTCGCACAACCCACACAAGGTGGCGCAATTCGCCGGGCGGGTCTTCGGTGTGGAGCAACTCGCAAGTCCCGAAGCTACGGCTCTCGAGGGAGTAGCACGGCTGAAAGCATTCTTCAGGTCGATAGGCCTGCCGGTGACGTTCGCTGCTCTGGGCGTTGCCAATCCCGACATCGACCTGCTGGTCAGAAAGCTCGTCGAGGACAAGGGGCAGCCGATAGGCAATTACGTCCGCCTCACCCCGCAGGACTGCCGTGAGATATACCTGCTGGGTTGCGGCGACTGACGATGACAGATTGTATAATCAAAACAGATAGAATGATGCAAACCGGACTTACCCACACATCTACGGCCGTCGTCGGCACGGACAATACGGCACGTACGCTCGGCTCAGGCGACATGGATGTCTTTGCCACGCCCGCAATGGTGGCATTGATGGAGAATGCCGCGATGAATGCCGTCGCCGGCTCGTTGCCCGAAGGCTCGACGACCGTCGGGGCGAAAATCGACACCACGCATATCAAGCCCAGCAAGGTCGGCGCCTCGGTGCGTGCCACGGCTACCCTCGTCGAGATCGACGGGCGTAAATTGGTCTTCGATGTCAAGGCCGAGGACGACGGCGGACTGATAGGCGAGGGCCGCCACGTCAGGTATGTCGTCGACAGGCAGAGATTCATGGCAAAACTGCAATAGACACGCGGCACTTGGCCGGCAGTGTCCGGCCGTTGTGCCGGCATTTATGTCGGGTGGAGGTCAGGCCGGACGGCTTGGACCTCCACCCGTCGTCGTTTTGTCTGCTACCTTTGTCAGGATGGCAGCAGGACATTTTCTCCGCATGGTCTGATGCCGTCTCACTTTTTTAGGCTAAAAATATATAGATGCTAAGTTAAAAACATATAGACGCTAAGCTGAAAATATATGTTTGCAGCCTAAGTTTTCCCGGCAGGGTCAGACCATGCCGCGGCCGGCATACGATGCCGGTATGCGCGAAGCCTCAAGCCAAGCCTGCCGCCAAGGCACGTGTCATGCCGCGGCCTTGCCCTTGCGGACCAAACCGTTGAACACCACGAGCATGATGAAGCCTGCAAATGCCAGTGCGGCTCCCGGCAGTGCCGACCACTCATAGCCCCTGACAGATGCGAGGCCGCCTATGTACGCGCCGAGCGCATTGCCCAGATTGAATGCCATCTGGACACTCGCCCCGCCGAGCAGTTCGCCGCCGGGCGAAAGCCTTATCATCAGCACCTGTTCGGGGCTGGACACGGCAAACAGTCCTGCGGTGCAGATGGCCATCAGCAGCGGTGCAATCCATTTCACCGGTGCAAACAGGAAGATGGCGAGCAGGATGAAACAGAGCAATCCCTGTGTCCATTGTGCCACCCGCCCGGGAGTGTAGCGGTCTGACAGGCGTCCGCTGGCCAGATTGCCGACGACCATGCCGAAGCCGGCCAGCATCATCATGCCTGTCATGCTCCCTTCGCTGAAGCCCGAGACGGCGGTCATCTGCGGGCTGACATAGCTGTACCAGCAGAATACCCCGCCGTTGCCCAACATCGTAGCACCGAGTATGAGCCACGGCGCAGGACGACGCAGGAAGCGGAATTGCCCCTTGAAGCCCGTGTCGCTCAGCCCCTCGACCTGTGGCACCCACCGCAATATGTAATAGAGTGTGATGAGAGACCACACGGCGACGAACATAAACGTCACGCGCCACGACATCGCATGGCCCAGTGACGTGCCGAGCGGCACGCCAAACAGGTTGGCGACGGTCATGCCGGCTATCATGATTGACACCGCCTGCGTGCCTTTGCCCTCGTCGGCCAGACGCGAAGCGACAATGGACGCCACGCCGAAGTAAGCACCATGCGGCAACCCCGAGACGAAACGCGCCGCCAGCAGTATGCCATAGGAGGGCGCGGCCGCGGCACACATGTTGCCTATGAACATCACGGCGGCAAGGCCGAGCAATATGTCCTTGAGACGTGCACGGCGCATGACCAACAGGAGGGGAGCACCGCAGAACACCCCGATGGCATACGCCGAAATCAGATGTCCGGCCGTGGGGATGCCGATGCTGAAATCTTCGGCCACGTAGGGGAGAAGTCCCATCATGGTAAATTCACTTATGCCCAGCCCCAGTGTCCCGAAGGCCAAGGCGATCAAACTCTTTTTCATTTTGTCCTTTATTTCCCTTTTCGGGCTGCAAAATTAGCAGTTATACCGTTTGCATGTAGGATTGTCCCGCCCGGTCGTGAGGGTTAAAAAGTGTTGTCACACGGTGCGGCATGACTATCTCTCTCACGCACGCGGACACTGCGGGGGGAGTGGCTGCGGCTATGGTCTCCGGCTTTGTGACGGATTGGCTATGCGTCTGACGGCATCTTTCTTTCCCACAAGCCAGACGATGTCACCATCGGCGAAGGTCGTCGCCGGGGCGGGATTGACAATGTTGCTGCCCGCGCGCTCGATGCCCACCACTATGCATCCCTGCAGGTCGGCTTGGCGGATGGTCTGCCCGATGAGCGGCGTGCCTGCATCAAGCGTGACGGCTTCGAGCTTCATGACGGGTGTCCGCGGCATATCATCCTGCTGCTTGCCGGTGTTGTCCTGCAAGAAGTTGCGGAAGGATGTCAGATCATCGTCGGTGCCCATGACGGTCAGACGGTCGTATGGGTAGAGCCGCTCGCTGCCTTGGGGTGTCATGATGCATTGCCCGCCGCGTGTGATGGCCAGTATGTTGATGTGATAGATGGTGCGTATCTCGTTTTCGGCTATTGTCCTGCCGACCAGCCTGAATGACGGCGATATGGTGAACTCGGCTTGGTGCAGGTCTTTGAACGGCCCGTTGTCCCTGAATGTCTGTTTCACCCCGCTCATCCCGGTGTCCGCAGTGACATCATCACTCCCCTCGAAGTTGGCAATGAACTGCTGCTGCATGGTCATCGAGCGGTGGCGTATCCATTTGGAAAAATATATCAAAACGATGACGGCCAGTGATATGACCACCCCCACGCCGAGTGCCACACTGAAGATGCGGACTATCAGGCCCATGACGATGATGACACAGATGATGACCCTCACAACCATGGCCGAGACAAGCGCCCCGCGGTTGAACAGGTTGTCACCCCACAGCTCGTGAAACTCATGCGAATTGTTTTTGCTCTTTATTATGGCCAGCAGCAGCGGGGACAGTGCGACGGATATGATTGCAAAACTCAATATGTCGCCCCATATCCCCGGCAGGTGGCCTGAGATGTAAGGCTCGACATAAGTGAAGAATATGGTGATGAAGAAGCTGCACAGCACCAGACACAAGGCGACTGACAGAATCATCGACTTGAGCAATTTGTGCCAGGCACTCTCGTGACGGGTCATTACAGTGCCGGAAGTGTAGCGGTCGATGAGGTCTTTTGCAGATTGGGGCAGACGCGACTCGATGAACGAACAGACGGGGTCGGAGAGGCGTATCATGTAGGGGGTGAGGAAGGTCGTTATGACAGACACCGCTACTATGACAGGATAGAGATATTGGTCGGTGACATTGAGGCTCACACCGAGTGAGGCGATGATGAAAGCAAACTCGCCGACCTGTGTCAATGAGAATCCTGACTTGATGGCTATCTTGAGAGGCTGGCCGGACAGCAGGACACCGAAACTGCCGAAGAATGACTGCCCCACCAGCACGAGCAGTGTCAATCCCAATATCGGCAGGGCGTAGTGCCAGATAACCGCAGGATCGACCATCATGCCCACTGATATGAAAAATATTGCCCCGAACAGGTCCTTTACGGGCTGGACAATCTTGATGATGCGTCCGGACTCGACAGTCTCGGCCAGCAGCGAACCCATGACGAATGCGCCGAGTGCTGACGAGAAGCCCGCTTTCACCGCTATCATCACCATGCCAAGGCACAGGCCGAGTGATAGGATAAGCAGTGTCTCATCTGACACAAAGCTGCGTATCCTGCGTATGAATGTCGGGATGAGGTATATGCCGAGCACCGACCATACGATGAGGAATGCCGCCAGCTTCATTATGCTGTCGAGCATCTCTGCACCTTCAAAGTGCTTGCTTACTGCCAGAGTGGAGAGGATGACCATCATGACGACGGCCACAAGGTCTTCGACGACAAGGATGCCGAGGACAATGCCTGTGAACTTCTGCTGCATCAGTCCCATGTCACTGAATGCTTTGAAGACGATGGCCGTCGATGACATCGAGAGCATACCGCCAAGGAAGATGCTGCTCATGTGCGAAAAACCCATGGCGTTGCCGGCCGTGTATCCGATGAACATCATACCGCAGACTACCGTTATGGCTGCTATGACTGCGGTCATGCCGACATTCATCAGTTTCTTGAACGAAAAGTCAAGTCCCATTGCAAAAAGCAGGAATATGACTCCGATGTCCGCCCATGTCTGTATGTTGGCCGAGTCGGTGACGGTAGGCAGGAACGTGATTGATGGTCCTGCGATTATTCCGGCTACGATGTATCCCAATATGACGGGCTGCTTCAACCATTTGAATACTACTGTCACTATGCCTGCAATGACAAGGATGAAGGCGAGGTCTGAGATTAGCGGTGCGACTTCTGACATCTTTGTTGCGCTTTATCGGTGTTTAATGTTTATGCCCTCGGGCAGAATGTGGCGCGAAGTTATATAATTGCTTTGCATGGCTGTCATCAGCCTTGTCGATTGTTATAAACCTTTTATCTTTTTTTATCGTGATTATATCCGGGGCTTTTCCGACGTGTGGAGCAGGATGATGTCCTGCAAGGCATGGCATGGGGTAATGGTGAAAAAACAAAAGCGTGGCAACTTCGGTTGCCACGCTTTTGATACTTGTGCCGTTTTAGTTTGGCGGTCTGTTATTCTGCGTTGAGTGTATAGCGGCGGAAGTCAGTGACTGTGAGGTCTTTGTCTACAGCCTTGAGGATGTCGCCTACGGGTTTCTTGTCATCATTGCAGACATATTCTTGCTGGAGCAGGCAGACTTCCTTGTAGAACTTGCCGAGTCTTCCCATTGCAATCTTCTCGATCATGTTCTCAGGCTTGCCTTCTTCGCGTGCTTTGTCTGCTGCTATTTCCTTTTCACGTGCTACGACTTCGGGGTCAATCCTTTCGGGAGTCACGGCGAGGGGGCTCATAGCTGCGATTTGCATTGCAACCCCGTGTGCGAGGTCAGCAGGCAATTCCTTGTTGAAACCTGCCACTACTGCGAGGCGGTTGCCGGCGTGGATGTAGCTCGAGGTGACGGGTGCTTCTACGTATCCGAATCCGTCGAGTTCCATCTTTTCTCCGGTTATTCCGCTGCGGTCAGTGACAGCTTGTGCAACTGTGGCATTGCCGTAGGGGAGGTTTTTGATTTCGTCGAGAGACTTGCATCTGTTGGCTACAGCCATATCCAATATCTCTTTTGCCAGAGCTACAAAATCTGCATTCTTAGCCACGAAGTCTGTTTCACACTTCAAGGCGAGTACAGCGGCATAATTACCGTCAGCTTTTGCAAGGACACATCCTTCGCCGGCTTCTCTGTCTGAACGCTTTGCAGCGACAGCCTGACCTTTCTTGCGAAGTATTTCCATTGCTTTTTCCATGTCGCCCTCAGCTTCAGTCAGGGCGTTCTTGCAGTCCATCATGCCAGCTCCGGTCATTTTGCGGAGTTTGGTTATTTCAGCCATTGTAACAGCCATAGTTTTTCAGTCTTTTAAATGTTTCTAATTGAATTATGTTTTTTTATTTGAAAAGGGTTAAAGCACGAGTTGGCTTGCTTTTATGCTGCCTTGTCTTACTTTAACCCTTTGTTTGTCTCCGCACTTGTTTTGTGCAGAGTTGAGTGAATGTAGTCGGTTATTCTTCGCCCTCTTTCACGTAAGCCGCAGCTTTTGATGCATTGATAGCATCTTCATCAGACTTGTCCAATCTTGCTTTTGAAGATTTCTTCCTAAGCCGTTTTGGTGCGGTCTCGTTAGTTGCTTCGGTTTCTACTTTCTCAGCCTTTCTTTCTTCGAGTCCTTCGGCTATTGCAGAGCAGCATGCATCAACTATCACTTCGATAGACTTTGTTGCATCATCGTTGGCAGGGATGACGAAGTCTATGTTGTTGGGGTTGGTGTTCGTATCTACGATAGCGAAGACCGGGATGCCGAGACGGTTTGCCTCGCGCACTGCGATGTTCTCTTTCATTGCATCGATAACGAAGAGTGCTGAAGGCAGACGGTTGAGGTCGGCGATTGAGCCAAGATTCTTCTCTAATTTCGCGCGTTGGCGTGAGATTTGGAGGATTTCCCTCTTTGATAAGTTAGAGAATGTCCCGTCGTTAGTCAATTTGTCTATTGTAGCCATCTTCTTGACAGCTTTGCGGATAGTGGGGAAGTTGGTGAGCATACCGCCCGGCCAACGTTCTACCACGTAAGGCATATTGACGGAAGCAGCTTTCTCAGCTACGATTTGCTTTGCCTGTTTCTTAGTAGCAACAAAAAGTATTCTTTTGCCTGACTTTGCAATTTGTTTCAAAGCTTCTGCAGCTTCGTCTACTTTTGCGACAGTCTTATGGAGGTCGATGATATGGATACCGTTGCGCTCCATGAAGATGTAAGGAGCCATAGCGGGATTCCATTTTCTTTTTAAGTGGCCAAAGTGGCAGCCAGCCTCCAACAGTGTATCAAAATTTGTTCTAGACATTGTCTTTTTCTTTAAAGCGTTTACATTCTTTTTTATTTGACAATCCCCGGGTAGCTTGTCTGTAAGATCCCGGTGATTTAGATACTAAACGTCGTGTCTCAGTTCATAAAGTTCAATCAGGCCGGCTGTTTATGCAGCCCATCGCCGTCCGAACGATTCGACCGGATTAACGTTTACTGAACTGGAATCTCTTACGTGCTTTGGGACGTCCCGGCTTCTTGCGTTCTACGACACGTGGGTCGCGGGTCATGAAACCTTCCTTACGTAAAGCGGATTTGTCCTCGGGATTGATTTTTACCAATGCACGTGCAATAGCCAAGCGTAAGGCTTGAGACTGGCCGGTGAAGCCTCCACCTACGAGGTTTGCCTTGATGTCATACTTTTCGACAGCATCCAAGGTCGACAGTGGTTGCTTTACGACATATTGGAGGATAGAAGACGGGAAGTATTCGGTTATGTCTTTTTTGTTGATGACAATCTTGCCTGTCCCTTCTTTGATATATACGCGGGCTATTGAGCTTTTACGCCTGCCGGTTGCATTTACTACTTCCATATTTGTCATTTAAGGGTGTTTATGTCAATGAGTTTGGGGCTTTGAGCCTGGTGCTTGTGGTCAGGACCTGAATAGACGTAGAGGTTTTTGAGCAACTTGGCACCCAATCTGTTTTTGGGCAGCATGCCTTTTACGACTCTGCGCATGAGTTTTTCGTCACCGCCCGGTCTTGATTTCAAATCTTTTGGGCTGAATTCTTTCTGGCCACCCGGATAACCTGAGAATGTCAAATACATCCTGTCGGTCCATTTGTTGCCGGTCAATTTTACTTTGTCGGCGTTGATGATAATCACATTGTCGCCGCAATCCACGTGAGGGGTGAAGCTCGGTTTGTACTTACCTCTCAACAACTTGGCCACCTTGCTGCCCAAACGGCCAAGGACTTGGTCGGTAGCATCGACTACGACCCATTCCTTTTTCACGGTGGCTGCGTTAGCTGAAATCGTTTTGTAACTTAAAGTGTCCACTCTGTTTGAAATTAAATTGTTACTACTAATGGATGACCCTTGATGCGCTACACCCTCGGACATGGGTTTAATGCGTTAGGTATCATCTTTTTAATCAAAATTTGATAATAATCGGCTTGCAAAGATAGTGCTTTTCTGACAATCAGACAAATAACGTCAGATTTTCTTTCTCGCCCGGTTTCATGTCTGACGTCTGTCATCTTTGCCATCGGCTTTTTATGGCGGTGTAGAGTAAGTTTGACGTATCCTTTTTTAAGGATTTAAGAAGAATTAATATCTTTGCTATGTAAAGTACTTGGTCATGGAATATGTCACTTTGTCGAATCTGATCCATGCACGCGCGTCCTTTTATGGCCCGAGGCCGGCAATGCGCCATCGGGAGTCCGGCACTGCGGAGTGGAAGTCAATAAGTTGGGATGAATTCGCGTCACTGGTCGATGTATGTGCCAATGCCATGGCTGTTCTCGGCATCGAAGAGGGGGAGAGAGTGGGGGTATTCTCGCAGAATATGCCCGAAGTGCTCTGTGTGAATTTTGCCATATACTCCAACAGGGCAGTGGCTGTGCCGCTGTATGCCACTTCTTCGTCGGCGCAAGTCGAATATATAGTGAATGATGCCGGGATACGCTATCTGTTCGTCGGCGAACAGTATCAGCTCGACACCGCCATGCAGGTCGTCTCTTCGTGTCCGACCTTGAAAGGTATAATAGTCTTTGACCGCCATGTCACTTGTGACGCAGATTGCGTGATGACGATGGACAGGTTCAAATCGCTGGGCGAAGGCATGCCGTGTGCCGCACTGGTCGAGGGGCGAAGGGCTAAGGTCGTGGAGACGGATCTGGTGGATATACTATATACGTCCGGGACGACCGGCGAGCCCAAGGGCGTGATGCTCATTCAGGCCAATTATACACAGGCTTTTGTCAATCACGATGAGCGCCTTACCGAATTGTCAGACCGTGACGTGGCGATGGATTTCCTGCCTCTGACGCATATCTTCGAACGGGCGTGGACCTACTTCTGTTTCCACAAGGGCACGCTGGTGTGCATCAATACGCATCCCGCAGATATAATGTCGTCGATATCCGACATCAGGCCTACGGTGATGTGTGCCGTGCCACGTTTCTGGGAGAAAGTCTATGCGGCGGTCAAGAACAAGATATCGCAGTCGCGCGGCCCGGCCAAGATGCTTATGTACAATGCCATTGCGGTGGGCAAGGCTTATAACATCGATTATCGCAGCCGGGGTCTCAGGCCTCCGATGTGGCTTTCGCTGGCACATTGGTTTTATGACAAGACGATTTATTCCCGGCTCAAGCGTGTCATAGGCATCGAGCGCGGCAATTTCTTCCCGACGGCCGGGGCGGCGGTGCCCGACAAGGTGTTCGAGTTTTGCCGTGCCGTAGGCATCAGGCTTATCGTCGGCTATGGCCTGACGGAGTCCACGGCGACGGTCTCATTCACAGATTTCGAGCATTATGTGATCGGGTCTGTGGGCGAAGTGATGCCCAATGTCATGGTGCGCGTGGCCGACGACGGTGAGATATTGCTCAAAGGTGCGACAATCACCCCCGGCTATTATAACAAGCCTGAGGCAAATGACAGCGCTTTCACATGTGATGGATGGTTTCGCACCGGTGATGCGGGGAGGCTCGATGGCAATGTGCTCTATCTGACCGACCGCCTGAAAGATTTGTACAAGACGTCCAACGGCAAGTATATTGCCCCGCAGGCCATCGAATCGGCTGTCGTCGTGGACCGTTTCATAGACCAGATTTGTGTGATTGCCGACAGGCGCAAATATGTCTCGGCGCTCATCGTGCCCGATTTTGGCGCCGTCGAGGCTTATGCGCGCGGCAGGGGCATAGACTGCAGTGACAAGCGGGCATTGGTCGATGACCCTGCAATCATTGCCATGATAATGTCGCGCATCGAGCGCTTGCAGCGCAACTTTGCACATTATGAACAGATCAAGCGCATCACGCTGCTGCCGGAACCGTTCACGATGGCAAAAGGCGAATTGACCAATACGCTCAAGGTGCGCCGGCAGGTGGTGGCCGAGCATTATGCCGGAGTGATAGACCGGATGTACGAGGATTGACATCCTCTATTCGTCCCTATACCATAATATATATTATATAAGACGTGCGGCGGCACATCATGTCTGCCTCCTGAGGATTGTGTGTCGGTGTGCCGCGCCGGCCTGAAAAACATCTGACCCTATGCACTGCAGGGTAGGATGCCAAGGCCCGCAGGGTCGTATGTAAATCCTGTGGCATGCAATGCTGTCACCGGGGCGTATGACCCGCGGCGCAGACGTGTAAATCGGATGTGTTTTTATGTAATAATGTCGTGCCCGGCAGAGGGCATGGATTGGCGGTATTGGCGAAATGCTTATATTTGCCGCAGACGATGGCGCAGTCTTATACGCTTTTTGCAAATCTCATAATCAAGCAATCAGGAGGAAACATAATGAAGAAGTCTCTATTGGCACTCGCTTTCATAGTTGTCGCGGTTTTTACCCTGTCGTGGGCGGCCGGCGACGGCGTCCGGCGCAGTCACCCCGTGCAATGTTACCGGCTGGAATATTATGGCATGAAACCCGACGGGAAGTCTACGTGCCGTAAGTATTGGTCTGACAGAGAAAATACGGTGACGGTCGAGGTGGTCGTCCTCTCGCGCGTCACTGATGGTGCACACTGGGTGTATGAGTGCGAGGAAAATGTCTATGATGCCGGCATGAAGCTCGTGGAGCAATCGCGCAAGTCGTTCAGGATACCGCGCGGCGCGCGTCTCGTGGATTACATTAACCGCTATGACCGTATGCCCAACTGTGTCACGATAACCGAGCCGGGCGATGATGTGCCATGGCATTGCCCGCCGTGTCAGGCGTGCCCGATGGCTCCAGACTGTGCCCCGGCGCGTTGCGACACTTGCATGGCTGTCTGCGACAGCGTCTGTATGTCGCGACCGGCCCCGCCACGGCATCACTATCGGCACGGCTATCGCGGTTATGGACGCGGATGCCATGGACGCAGCGGTTGCCACGGCGTCTATGAGCGTCGCTACGAAGACTGTTGTCATCGTGACAGAGGCGTCTGTGCCGGACAGTGCTACGAACAGTATTGTCCCGAGGACTGTTGCGTCCGTTGATGGCGCCGGCAATACTTCGTGGTCTGGGTCGCGCGGCAAAGTCTTGACCGCGGCCCGGACTGTTCTTTTTGTCTTTTCCATGCTTTAGACCGCAGAGAGGCATCTGCCGGGATGCATGGCATGTCCTGACACAAGCTGTTTGTCATCCGGGATTCGTCGGCGACTTGTGCCCGGCTACCCGCACCGTCGGCGAACGTCAGACCATTCGGGCATCTTCGCATGAGCTTGTGTTTCATCATCCGGAAACATTTCATTGACACCTATTCGTCTGTGGGTCAAAAAAAAACTGAAAGTCATTGAGATATAAAATATATTGCATATCTTTGCAGCCCGAAATATATACAATTGGAATAAAATAATTAAACAACAACATAACAATTAAAACAAAAGAAAATGCCTACAATTCAACAACTAGTAAGAAAGGGGCGCAACGTATTGGCGGAGAAGAGTAAATCTCCGGCATTGGACTCATGTCCTCAGAGACGTGGAGTCTGTGTCAGGGTTTACACGACAACTCCCAAAAAGCCTAACTCGGCTATGCGTAAAGTCGCCCGTGTGCGTTTGACAAACAAGAAAGAGGTGAACTCTTACATCCCGGGCGAAGGCCACAATCTGCAGGAGCACTCAATCGTGCTGGTGCGTGGCGGACGTGTGAAGGACCTGCCGGGTGTGCGCTATCACATCGTGCGCGGTACTTTGGATACTGCAGGTGTGGCAAACCGCACTCAAAGACGCTCGAAGTATGGTGTGAAACGCCCGAAACCGGGACAAGCTCCGGCAGCCGGCGGTAAGAAGAAATAATGAAGCTGAGAAGCATCAAGTGAGAATTAGAAAATAGATTGAATAAACAACAGTTTTTGGTTTGTAAGGATTAGCCGTTAGGGTTGAGTAAATGCGCCGGTGGGTACATTGAAGACATTGTGCAGCCTCAAACAAAAAACATTATTTGTAGAACACAAATGAGAAAAGCAAAACCAAAAAAACGTGTGGTCCTCCCGGATCCGGTTTTCAATGATCAAAGGGTGTCGAAGTTTGTCAACCATTTGATGTATGATGGCAAGAAGAACAAGTCTTACGCCATCTTTTATGACGCGCTTGAGATTGTGAAAGGCAGACTCTCGGCAGAGGAGAAGACTCCTCTGGAGATATGGAAGAAGGCATTGGAAAACATCACGCCGCAAGTAGAGGTCAAATCCCGTCGTATCGGTGGCGCGACATTCCAGGTGCCGACTGAAATCCGTCCGGACAGGAAAGAGTCTATCTCGATGAAAAACATGATACAATTTGCCCGTAAGCGTGGTGGCAAATCTATGGCAGACAAGCTGGCCGCTGAGATAGTGGACGCTTACAATGAGCAGGGTGGTGCATTCAAGCGTAAGGAAGATATGCATCGCATGGCCGAGGCTAACCGCGCATTCGCACACTTCAGATTTTAATCAGGTTAATCAATAGGTTAGGTAAGTATATGGCTAAACAAGATTTGCATTTGACCCGTAACATCGGTATCATGGCGCACATCGATGCCGGTAAAACGACGACTTCTGAGCGTATCCTCTTTTATACCGGTTTGACGCACAAGATTGGCGAGGTCCATGACGGTGCAGCTACGATGGACTGGATGGCTCAGGAGCAGGAGCGTGGTATAACCATCACTTCGGCTGCTACGACTACTTATTGGAATTATGCGGGCAACAAGTATAAAATTAATCTGATTGACACTCCGGGACACGTGGATTTCACTGCCGAGGTAGAACGCTCGTTGCGTGTCCTTGACGGTGCTGTCGCTACATATTGTGCAGTCGGTGGCGTCGAGCCACAGTCAGAGACCGTGTGGCGTCAGGCTGACAAGTACAATGTGCCGCGTATCGGCTACGTCAATAAGATGGACCGTTCCGGTGCAGACTTCTTTGAGGTAGTGCGCCAGATGAAGGATGTGCTCGGTGCTAATCCTTGTCCGGTTGTAATCCCTGTTGGTGCAGAGGAAAACTTCAAAGGTGTCGTCGATCTTGTCAAGATGAAAGCTATCCTTTGGCATGATGAGACAATGGGTGCGGACTATGATGTCCAGGAAATACCCGACAACCTCGTCGATGAAGCCAATGAGTGGAGAGACAAAATGCTCGAGAAGGTTGCGGAATTCGATGAATCATTGATGGAGAAGTATTTTGACGATCCTTCGACAATCACTGAAGAAGAAGTCCTCAGGGCACTCCGTGCAGGCACTTTGAAGATGGAGATTGTCCCGATGCTCTGTGGCTCTTCGTTCAAGAACAAGGGCGTCCAGACTCTGCTTGACTATGTCTGTGCTTTCCTGCCTTCACCACTTGATACTCCCAATATCGTAGGTAAGAATCCCAAGACAGGCGAGGAAGAAGATCGTAAGCCCAGCGAGGATGAAAAGACTTCGGCGTTGGCGTTTAAGATTGCTACTGACCCGTATGTGGGCAGGCTGACATTCATCCGTGTTTATTCTGGCAAGGTAGAGGCCGGCTCGTATATCTATAATACACGCTCGGGAAAGAAAGAGCGTGTGTCACGCCTCTTCCAGATGCACTCAAATAAGCAGAACCCGGTAGAAGTCATCTCAGCCGGTGATATAGGCGCAGGTGTCGGTTTCAAGGATATCCGTACCGGTGATACCCTCTGCGACGAGGAGGCACCGATTGTACTCGAGTCAATGGAATTCCCCGAACCGGTGATTGGTATCGCCGTTGAGCCCAAGACACAGAAAGATCTTGATAAACTTTCTAACGGCCTTGCTAAATTGGCAGAAGAGGACCCGACTTTCACAGTAAGGACTGACGAGCAATCAGGCCAGACCATTATATCCGGTATGGGAGAGTTGCACCTTGATATCATCTTGGATCGTCTGAAACGCGAATTCAAGGTCGAATGTAATCAAGGCCGTCCTCAAGTAAACTATAAGGAAGCTATTACCAAGACTGTCGAGCTCCGTGAAGTTTATAAGAAGCAGTCAGGTGGTCGCGGTAAGTTCGCAGACATTATAGTCAAAGTAGGTCCGGTCGATGAAGACTTCAAGCAGAACGGATTGCAGTTTGTCGATGAGGTCAAGGGCGGTAATGTGCCTAAGGAATTTATTCCTTCAGTACAAAAGGGCTTTACTACAGCAATGAAGAATGGCGTGTTGGCCGGTTTCCCGATGGATTCACTCAAGGTTGTCTTGGTAGATGGATCTTTCCACCCGGTGGATTCAGACCAGTTGTCATTCGAGATTTGTGCAATACAGGCGTATAAAAATGCTTGTGCCAAGGCCGGTCCGATCTTGCTTGAACCGATAATGAAACTTGAAGTTGTCACACCCGAGGAAAATATGGGTGATGTCATCGGTGACCTTAACAAACGTAGGGGACAGGTCGAAGGCATGGAAACAAGCCGCTCGGGTGCAAGGATTGTGAAGGCTATGGTGCCACTCGCAGAGATGTTCGGTTATGTTACAGCATTGAGAACCATTACATCAGGCCGTGCGACATCATCAATGTCATATTCACACCACGCACCGGTATCGCAGTCGATTGCGAAGTCTGTGCTTGAAGAAGTAAAAGGCAGAGTAGATTTGCTATAAATGTTTAAAGAGGACAATGGGTGCGACCATAGTGTATGACTCTTATGGCGTACTCATTGTTTGAAATAATAAAAAATAAATTATGAGTCAAAAAATCAGAATCAAATTGAAATCCTACGACCACAATCTGGTTGACAAGTCGTCGGAGAAAATCGTTAAGACAGTGCGTGCAACAGGTGCGATTGTAAGTGGTCCTATTCCATTGCCCACACACAAGCGCATATTCACTGTCAATCGTTCGACATTCGTGAACAAAAAATCACGTGAGCAATTCGAACTCTCTACTTACAAGCGTCTCATAGACATATACAGCTCTACTTCGAAGACAGTAGATGCTCTTATGAAGCTTGAGTTGCCGAGTGGGGTAGCAGTTGAAATCAAAGTCTAACAACAATAGTAATAGAAGAAATGCCAGGATTATTAGGAAGAAAAATCGGAATGACATCCGTTTTCAGTGCTGATGGCAAGAATGTGCCATGCACTGTTATCGAAGCAGGTCCTTGTGTTGTTACTCAGATCAAAACAGTTGAGAAGGATGGCTATAAGGCAGTCCAATTGGGTTTTGAAGACATGAAAGAAAAGAATGTCACAAAGCCTATGCTGGGCCACTTCAAGAAGGCTGGGACAACACCGAAGAGACACTTGGCTGAGTTCTCATTTGAAGACGAACTGAATTTGGGAGATGTAGTCTCTGTGGACATTTTTGCAGACTCATCTTATGTTGATGTTATCGGAACGTCTAAGGGTAAGGGTTATCAGGGCGTAGTTAAACGTCATGGTTTCGGCGGAGTAGGTCAGACTACCCATGGTCAGCACAACAGAGCAAGGAAGCCGGGATCTATCGGTGCATGTTCATATCCTGCAAAAGTATTCAAGGGTATGCGTATGGCAGGACAGATGGGATGCGATCGTGTGACTACTCATAACCTTAAAGTTTTAAAAGTTATTCCCGAGCACAATCTCTTGTTGATTAAGGGGTCAGTTCCGGGCTTCAATGGTTCAATCGTAATAATAGAGAAATAATGGAAGTTAGCGTATATAACATCAAAGGTGAGGATACGGGCAGAAAGGTCACTTTGAGCGACGCTGTCTTTGGTATAGAGCCTAATGACCATGTAATTTACCTCGCGGTGAAACAATATATGGCTAATCGCCGTCAGGGTACTCATAAGTCAAAGGAAAGAAGTGAGATCTCTGGCTCTACACGTAAGCTTGGACGTCAGAAAGGTGGGGGTGGTGCACGTCGCGGTGATATAAATTCTCCCCTCTTGGTAGGTGGTGCGCGCGTATTCGGCCCTAAACCGCGTGATTACAGCTTCAAACTAAATAAGAAAGTCAAGGCTTTGGCACGTTGTTCGGCGTTGTCATATAAGGCAGCAGGGAATGCTGTAATGGTACTCGAAGACTTCTCTTTTGACAGTCCGAAGACAAAGCAAATCATTGATCTGGTAAATAATCTTAAATTATCAGATAAAAAGTTGCTTCTTGTTATGAAAGAATCTGACAAAAACGTATATTTGTCGGCTAGAAATTTGGGCAAGGTGAATGTTCAGACTGTGACCGGTGTGAACACTTACAATGTGTTAAATGCTAATGTGCTTCTTTTTACAGAGAGTGCATTGGCTATGTTTGATAACAACTTAAAGTGATTGAGGAGAAGTTTATGAGTGTGATTATAAAACCACTGGTCACTGAAAAGATGACACGTGTCACAGAGCGTTTTAATAACCGTTACGGGTTTGTCGTCCTCCCTGATGCAAACAAATATGTGATTAAGCAGGAAGTTGAGAAACTTTATAATGTTACAGTTGTTAAAGTAAATACGGCGAGATATTCCGGTAAAAGGAAGACTCGTTATACACGTGCCGGAGTAATTAAGGGTCGCACAAATGCTTTCAAGAAAGCTATTGTGACTCTGAAAGAAGGCGATACAATTGATTTTTATAGCAATATCTGATAAAATAAAATGGCAGTACGTAAATTTAAGCCCACTACGCCGGGGCAAAGACACAAGATTATTGGTACGTTTGAGGAGATTACTGCATCAGTACCAGAGAAATCTCTTGTTGTAGGCAAAAAGTCTACGGGTGGCCGTAATGCTACGGGCAAAATGACTGTCCGCTATAGGGGCGGCGGTCACAAGAGAAAATTCAGACTTATTGACTTTAAAAGGAATAAGGATGGGGTGCCAGCAGTCGTAAAGACCATTGAATACGATCCGAATCGTTCGGCTCGTATTGCACTTTTGTATTATGCTGATGGAGAAAAAAGATATATTATTGCGCCTAATGGGTTGCAAGTTGGTGCAAAAGTTATGTCTGGCTCAAATGCCGCTCCTGAGGTAGGTAATGCGCTTCCGTTGGCAGATATTCCGGTTGGTACAGTAATCCATAACATTGAATTGCGCCCGGGACAAGGCGCTGCATTGGTTCGTTCGGCAGGAAATTTTGCTCAATTAACTTCTCGTGAAGGTGATTATTGCGTTGTGAAGTTGCCTTCGGGTGAAATTAGAAAAATCCTTTCTACTTGTAAGGCTACTGTGGGAAGTGTTGGAAATTCGGATCACGCTCTTGAAAAATCCGGTAAGGCCGGTCGCTCAAGGTGGCTGGGACGTCGTCCTCATAACCGTGGTGTCGTAATGAATCCTGTTGATCACCCGATGGGTGGTGGTGAAGGACGTGCTTCTGGTGGTCACCCGAGATCTAGAAAGGGACTTTATTCTAAGGGCCTTAAGACAAGATCGCCGAAGAAGCACTCATCTAAGTATATAATTGAGAGAAGAAAGAAGTAATCTGAAAAGAAAGAGTGAGTAATTTATGAGCCGATCATTAAAAAAAGGACCATATATCAACGTTAAGTTGGAGAAGAAAATTCTTGCAATGAATGAGTCTGGTTCTAAGTCTGTCGTGAAGACTTGGGCGCGAGCTTCAATGATTTCACCTGACTTCGTAGGACACACGATTGCTGTTCACAATGGGAATAAATTTATCCCTGTTTACATTACGGAAAACATGGTAGGTCACAAACTTGGCGAATTCGCCTTGACAAGGACTTTCCGCGGTCATTCCGGAAATAGAAAGAAATAAACAGGGCAGCCAAAAAATGAAAATAAATTAATAGTATAATGGGAGCAAGAAAGCGTAATACTGCTAATGCTAGAAAAGAGGCAAAAAAGTCTTTGTATTTTGCTCGCCTTTGCAATGAGCCTAGCTCTCCGCGAAAGATGCGACTTGTAGTCGATATGGTTCGTGGTATGGAGGTTAATCGTGCTATGGGCGTGTTGAAATTCTCAAATAAGCGTGCTTCAGTTGCTGTCGAGAAAGTTTTGCGCTCGGCAGTCGCTAACTGGGAGCAAAAAAATGAACGTAAAGCTGAGGCTGGTGAACTCTATATCTCAAAGGTCTTTGTAGATTGTGGCCCGACACTCAAGAGAATGCGTCCGGCACCGCAAGGCCGTGGTTATAGAATCCGCAAGCGTTCTAATCACATAACTCTATTCGTTGACACCAAAACAACTAACAAAGATTAAATTGAAGTTTTATGGGACAAAAAGTTAATCCAATAAGTAATCGTCTTGGTATCGTAAGAGGCTGGGATTCGAATTGGTGTGGCGGTAAGAGTTTTGGTGATCTTTTACTCGAGGATACTAAAATCCGTAAGTATTTGAATGCCCGTCTGTCTAAGGCAAGTGTCTCTCGTATTGTTATCGAAAGGACGATAAAGCTTGTCACTATCACAGTGTGCACAGCGCGTCCTGGGGCTATAATAGGTAAAGGTGGTCAGGTCGTAGATGCCTTGAAAGAAGAACTGAAAAAAATCACTGACAAGGAAGTTCAGATTAATATCTTTGAGGTTAAGAAACCAGAGCTTGATGCTGTCATAGTAGCAAATAATATAGCTCGTCAGATTGAGGGACGAATTTCTTATCGTCGCGCAATAAGAATGGCAATTACGAATACGATGAGAATGGGTGCAGAAGGTATAAAAGTCCTGATTGCTGGCCGTCTGAATGGTGCTGAAATGGCTCGTTCCGAAATGTATAAGGAGGGTAGGACTCCGCTTCATACATTCCGTGCAGACATTGATTACTGCCAAGCTGAGGCTTTGACAAAAGTAGGTTTGTTGGGTATCAAAGTCTGGATTTGTAAGGGTGAAGTCTATGGTAAGCGTGATCTTGCCCCCAATTTCACTCAGAATAGAGATGGAATGCGTGACGGAAATCCTAGTAGAAATTTCAAGAGGAAGAAAAACAATCGTTAATTAGGTCCTAATTATGTTACAACCGAAAAAGACAAAATTCAGAAGGCAGCAAAAGGGCAGAATGAAGGGGTTTGCTCAAAGAGGAAATCAATTGGCCTTTGGGTCTTTTGGAATTAAAGCTTTGCAAACCAAGTGGATAACAGGACGTCAAATTGAGGCTGCCCGTATAGCAGTGACAAGATATATGCAACGTCAAGGTCAAATATGGATTCGCATTTTCCCTGATAAACCGATTACTCGCAAGCCAGCTGAGGTCCGTATGGGTAAAGGTAAGGGTAATCCGGAAGGTTTCGTTGCTCCTGTTACTCCCGGTAGAGTTCTTATAGAAGTGGAGGGTGTTCCTTATGAGATAGCTAAGGAAGCTTTACGTTTGGCTGCTCAGAAATTGCCAATTACCACAAAGTTTGTAGTTAGACGAGATTATGATTACACCCAAAATGCTTGATTAGTATGAAAATTGCTGAGATTAGAGAATTGACGACAGAGGAGTTGAAAGAAAGATTGGAGGCGGAAGTTGCAAGTTATACGTCTATGCGCTTGACACATGCTGTTTCTCCTCTTGAAAATCCTTCACAACTCAGGAAAGTGCGTAAGAATATAGCTCGTATGAAGGGTGAGTTGCACCAAAGACAGCTTAATAACAAATAAATTGTCCTGATGGAAGCTAGAAATTTAAGAAAGGAAAGAAGTGGTGTCGTTGTAAGTAACAAGATGGATAAAACCATAACTGTTGCTTCCAAGTTCAAGGAAAAACACCCTATTTACGGTAAGTTCGTCAATAAGACGAAGAAGTACTATGCTCATGATGAAAAGAACGAGTGCAATATTGGAGATACTGTGAGGATAATGGAAACTCGTCCTTTGAGTAAAATGAAAAGATGGAGGTTAGTTGAAATAATCGAAAGGGCTAAGTAATTATGATACAGACAGAATCCAGACTGACAGTTTGCGATAACAGCGGAGCAAAAGAGGCTCTTTGCATACGTGTCTTGGGTGGTACAAGAAGGCGCTATGCTTCTGTGGGGGATACTATTGTTGTAGCGATTAAAAGTGTAATACCCACGAGTGATATTAAAAAAGGAGCAGTATCTAAGGCTCTGATTGTCCGTGTAAAGAAAGAAATACGTCGCGCTGATGGCTCTTACATTCGATTTGACGATAATGCGTGTGTACTTCTGAATAATGCAGGTGAAATAAGAGGAAGTCGTATCTTTGGCCCTGTTGCAAGAGAGCTGAGGAGTGTAAACATGAAAGTCGTTTCACTTGCACCTGAGGTTTTATAAATTTAATAGTAAGTTATAATGAGCAAGTTACATATAAGAAGAGGCGATACGGTCTACGTCCTTGCTGGTGATGATAAAGGACGTACAGGGCGTGTTCTGAAAGTGCTCGTCGATAAAAACCGTGCCATAGTAGAGGGGCTTAATATGGTGTCTAAAAGAGTTAAGCCAAATGCTAAGAATCCTCAAGGTGGTATAGTTAAGCAGGAGGCTTCAATTCACGTATCAAATTTGAACGTAGTTGACCCTAAAACAGGCAAACCGACTCGCATCGGTCGTAGGAAAAATGATGAAGGTGTATTGGTTCGTTATGCTAAAAAATCTGGAGAGGAAATAAAAAATGGCTAATACTGCAAATCTGAAGGTTGTTTATAAAGAGAGGATTGCTCCTGCATTGATGAAGCAATTCCAATACAAGTCCGTGATGCAGATTCCTAAACTTAAAAAAATAGTAATAAATCAAGGACTTGGTGAAGCTGTTCAGGATAAGAAGATAATTGATATAGCGATTAACGAATTGACAGCGATAGCAGGCCAAAAAGCAGTGGCAACTTTGTCACGCAAGGATATTGCTAATTTTAAGTTGCGTAAGAAAATGCCCATCGGAGTTATGGTAACTCTCCGTGGAGACAGAATGTATGAATTCCTTGAAAGATTGGTTCGCGTAGCTTTGCCTCGTATCCGTGACTTCAAGGGTATTAATTCAAAGCTTGATGGGCGCGGGAATTATTCTATGGGTATAGAAGAACAGATAATTTTCCCTGAAATTAACATTGACAGCATTACTAAGATTCTTGGTATGAATATTACTTTCGTTACGTCTGCGAATACTGATGAAGAAGGTTTTGCTCTGCTGAAAGAATTTGGCTTGCCTTTTAAAAATACTAATAAAGACTGATAGTATGGCAAAAGAATCAATGAAGGCCCGTGAGGTTAAGAGGGCAAAATTAGTTGCAAAATATGCAGAGAAGAGAGCTGCATTGAAGAAAGCAGGCGATTATGAAGCTTTACAAGCACTTCCCAAAAATGCTTCCCCTGTGCGCTTGCATAATAGGTGTAAGATAACGGGACGTCCCAAGGGATATATGCGTATGTTTGGCATTTCTAGGATTCAATTCAGAGAGATGGCTTCTAGCGGCTTGATTCCTGGTGTTAAAAAAGCCAGTTGGTGAAAAGTATTCTTTTAAATATTGTCAGGAATGTCCTGATTAATTTAACAAAATAAAAAATGACAGATCCAATAGCAGATTATTTGACGAGGCTGAGGAATGCAATCAGTGCAAAGCATAGGGTTGTTGAAGTACCAGCTTCAAATTTGAAGAAGGAGATTACTAAAATCTTGTTTGAAAAGGGCTACATACTTAATTACAAGTTTGTAGAAGACGGTCCTCAAGGGACTATTAAAATTGCATTGAAATATGACACAGTCAATAAGGTCAATGCAATCAAAAAACTTGTCCGTGTTTCTACTCCAGGTTTGCGTAAGTATACCGGTTATAGAACAATGCCGCGTGTCATTAACGGCTTAGGTATTGCTATTATATCAACATCGCGTGGTGTGATGACCGACAAAGAGGCTTCAACATTAAAAGTCGGTGGTGAGGTATTGTGTTACGTTTATTAATTTGAGGAGGATATCAAATGTCTAGAATAGGTAAATTACCGATAGTTTTGCCTGCAGGAGTCTCAATCTCTGCAGAGGGTAATGTTGTTACAGTCAAGGGCCCGAAAGGTGAACTTAGCCAGACCATAGATCCTTCAATCTCAGTAACTGTTGAAGACGGACAAGTGCATGTCTTGAGAAGTTCTGATGAAAAGCAAGAACGAGCTTTTCATGGTTTATATAGAGCATTGATTCATAATATGGTCGTAGGTGTATCCGAAGGCTATAAGAAAGAACTGGAGTTAGTCGGCGTAGGCTACCGTGCTTCCAATAAGGGGAATATCCTTGAGCTTTCTCTTGGCTATACTCACCCTATATTTTTCGAACTGCCCAAAGAGGTTAAGGTTGAAACAAAATCTGAAAGGAATAAAAATCCTTTGATTATACTTGAGTCTTTTGATAAACAGCTTTTAGGTCAAGTTTGTGCCAAGATTCGTTCTTTCCGCAAGCCTGAACCATATAAAGGCAAGGGTGTCAAATTCGTTGGCGAGGTTATCCGTAGAAAGTCGGGTAAGTCTGCAGGTGCTAAGTAAACCTTAAAATTGATAGAGTTATGACTATTACAAAAGTAGAAAGACGTCAGAGAATCAAATATAGAATACGTAAGAAAGTATCGGGTACAATTGATCGCCCTCGTATGTGCGTGTTCAGGAGCAACAGACAAATTTATGTGCAGTTTATTGATGACTCATGGGTAAATCCGAATGAGCATACCAATCTTCAGGGACAAAAGGTCCTGAATGTAGGCCGAACGCTCCTTTCTGTAAGTTCTCTTTCATTGGAGAAAATGCCCAAGTGCGAACAGGCTGCTAAGGTTGGTGAGCTTGCCGCGCAAAAAGCTTTGGCAGCAGGCATAACACAAGTGGTATTTGACCGTAACGGTTATCTGTACCACGGAAGAGTGAAAGAAGTGGCTGAGGCTGCGCGTAAAGCTGGATTAAAAATATAATTACCATGATGGAAAATAATAGAGTGAGAGTCGCCAACGATGTCGAATTGAAAGATCGTTTGGTAGCTATAAACAGGGTAACAAAAGTTACTAAAGGTGGTCGCACTTTCAGTTTCTCAGCAATAGTCGTAGTCGGAAACGAAGATGGAATAATCGGCTGGGGCTTGGGTAAGGCTGGAGAAGTTACCGCTGCAATTGCAAAAGGAGTAGAGGCTGCAAAGAAGAATTTAACAAGAGTCCATGTCTTGAAAGGCACTGTACCTCATGAGCAAGAGGCTAAGTTTGGAGGTGCGCGGGTTCTTATTATGCCGGCTTCGCATGGTACTGGTGTTGTTGCAGGAGGTGCAATGCGTGCAGTGCTTGAGAGTGTAGGTGTGACAGATGTCTTGGCAAAGTCTAAAGGCTCTTCAAACCCTCACAATCTTGTTAAAGCGACAATCAAGGCTTTGAGCGAAATGCGTGACCCGAGAACCGTTGCTCAAAATCGTGGTATAAGTCTCGAGAAAGTCTTTAATGGATAAAGGTTATTTACTATGGCTACAATAAAAGTAAAGCAAGTAAAGAGCAGTATTGGTGCTCCTAAGGATCAGAAAGATACGCTGAGGTCTTTGCGCTTGACAAAGATGAATCGTGTAGCTGAGCATGAGGATACACCTTCACTTCGCGGTAGGATTCGCAAGGTACATCATTTGGTGAAAATAGTCGACTAATAGTCATTGTTGAATATTAATTAAAACAATAATATGGATTTAAGTAGTTTGAAACCCGCTCCCGGTTCGACCAAAGAGAGAAAACGCGTAGGCCGTGGACCAGGTTCTGGTTTGGGTGGAACTTCTACAAGGGGACATAAAGGTGCAAAGCAAAGGTCTGGTTATTCACGTAAGATTGGTTTCGAGGGAGGCCAGATGCCTTTGCAGCGTAGGGTTCCGAAATTTGGTTTCAAAAACATCAATAGAGTAGAGTATCAAGTTTTGAACTTAGATGATTTGCAGGTTTTTGCAGAGAAGTTCAATCTGACTAAAATTACTCTTGATGACTTGTTCCAAACTGGTAGACTTAAGCGGAAAGCTCCGGTTAAAGTCTTGGGCAGAGGTGAACTCAAGTCAAAGCTTGACGTAGAAGCCAATGCTTTCTCTGCTTCTGCTGTTGCGGCTATAGAGTCTCTTGGTGGTTCAGCTGTAAAAGTCTGACTAAATGAAAAAGTTCATAGAGACAATTAGAAACATATGGAAGATTGAGGATCTGAGACACCGGATCCTCATCACCATATTGTTTGTGGCCGTATACCGTTTTGGCTCTTACGTTGTCTTGCCTGGCATAGATGCTACGGCTTTGTCAAGGTTGCAAGAGCAGACGAGTACAGGCTTGCTCTCACTTCTGGATATGTTCTCCGGAGGAGCATTTTCTCAAGCGTCAATATTCGCTTTGGGTATTATGCCCTATATCTCTGCTTCAATTGTCATTCAGCTCTTGACGATTGTAGTTCCATACTTCCAAAAGATGCAGCGTGAGGGGGAAAGCGGAAGGCGCAAGATTAATCAATATACGAGGTATCTGACGATATTTGTTTTGGTCTTGCAGGCTCCGTCTTATTTGATAAATCTGAAGATGCAGGCGCCTAATGCTTTTGCAGGCAATTGGACATTCTTCATGATTACTTCTACCATCATTCTTGCTGCGGGGAGTATGTTTATCCTGTGGTTGGGTGAGAGAATTACAGATAAGGGGATAGGCAATGGTATATCATTGATCATTATGATTGGTATCATCGCCAGATTACCGCAATCTCTCTTCCAGGAAATTATCTCAAGAATGTCTGAGAAGACTGGTGGCTTGGTGATGTTCTTGATTGAATTGCTCATTTTGTTCATTGTCATGGCAGCTGCAATCTTGCTTGTGCAAGGTGTCAGAAAGGTGCCTGTCCAATATGCAAAGCGCGTGGTCGGTAATCGGCAAGTTGGGGGGGCTCGTCAGTATTTGCCATTGAAAGTCAATGCTGCTGGAGTTATGCCTATAATATTTGCGCAGGCAATAATGTTCATCCCATTGGCTTTTGTCGGTTATGCAGATTCTACTCCGTCAGCATTTATGACAACAATGATGGATCATACCAGCTTCTGGTATAATTTAGTCTTTGCAGTCTTGATTATCCTGTTCACCTACTTCTATACTGCCATTACGGTCAATCCGACCCAGATGGCAGATCAGATGAAGACCAACAATGGTTTCATACCAGGCATAAAACCGGGTAAGAATACTGTAGATTACTTGGATAAGATAATGGATAGGATAACCCTGCCGGGATCAATTTTCTTGGCTCTGATAGCAATTATGCCAGCATTTGCCCATCTTTTTGATGTGCAGGCTGAGTTTGCCCAATTCTTTGGAGGTACATCATTATTGATTCTTGTGGGTGTAGTACTTGACACTTTGCAGCAGATAGAAAGCCATTTGCTCATGCGTCACTATGACGGCTTGTTGAAATCAGGTCGAATAAGGGGTCGTAGCGGTGTATCTGCATATTGATTTGAATAAATGGTATATTTAAAAACAGACGACGAAATAGAGCTCTTGCGTGCAAGCAATGACTTGGTAGGTAAGACATTGGCGGAAGTAGCAAAATATATAAAGCCGGGTGTCTCTACCAAGCAGCTTGACACCATTGCAGAGGAATTTATACGCGATAACGGAGCAATCCCGACATTCAAGGGATATCCTAATCAAAATAGAGTTCCTTTTTCGGGTTCGATATGTACGTCTGTCAATGATGTAGTGGTGCACGGCATTCCATCTGACAAAGTTTTTTTGAAAGATGGCGATATAATTTCTGTTGATTGCGGTACCTTGCTCAATGGTTTCTGTGGCGACTCTGCTTACACCTTTTGTGTTGGTGAGGTCGCACCTGAAGTCAAAAAGCTCTTGGATGTCACCAAGCAGTCTCTTTATCTTGGGATAGAACAAGCTGTCCCCGGTAAACGGATAGGAGATATAGGTAATGCTATTCAAAATCATTGTCAGTCTAATGGCTATGGTGTAGTCCGCGAGTTTGTGGGGCACGGTATTGGAAAAGAGATGCACGAAGATCCACCAGTCCCAAACTATGGTGCTGCGGGTCGTGGCATGATGTTGAAAAATGGGCTTTGCATTGCAATCGAACCGATGATAACAATGGGTGTTCGCAACATATATATGGAGCATGATGGCTGGACTGTGAGGACTGTGGATCACAAGCCTGCAGCTCATTTTGAACATACTATAGCTGTACGCCCTTGTGGTGCTCTCATACTTTCATCGTTTAAATACATAGAAGAAGTTTTAAATTCAAACCAATAGGTAGAAGAATACTGCTAAAATGGCAAAACAGTCAGCAATAGAACAAGATGGTACGATAGTGGAAGCATTGTCAAATGCAATGTTCACCGTCGAGCTTGAAAATGGACATTCCATTACAGCGCATATCTCAGGGAAAATGAGAATGCATTACATCAAAATTCTCCCCGGTGATAAGGTCAAAGTAGAAATGTCGCCGTATGACCTGTCCAAGGGGCGTATAGTTTTCAGATACAAATAAAAAAATAATGTAAATATGAAAGTAAAAGCTTCAATCAAGAAACGCACTCCGGATTGCAAAATCGTGAGACGCAAAGGACGTTTGTATGTAATTAACAAGAAAAATCCTAAGTTTAAGATGCGTCAAGGATAAATTTGTTACTTTTGCAAAAATTTTAACTATATATGGCAATAAGAATCGTTGGTGTAGACTTACCCCAAAACAAGAGGGGTGAAATCGCATTGACCTATATATATGGTATAGGTCGTAGCAGCGCAAACAAAATCTTGAGCCAGGCTGGTATTGACCGCGACATCAAGGTCAAGGATTGGAATGATGACCAGGCTGCAAAGATTCGTGAAATCATAGGCGCAAACTTCAAGGTTGAGGGTGACCTCCGCTCTGAAGTACAAATGAATATCAAGCGTTTGATGGATATCGGCTGTTATAGAGGTATCCGCCATCGTCTTGGCCTTCCTGTTCGTGGCCAAAGCACAAAGAATAATGCAAGGACACGAAAGGGCAAGAAGAAAACGGTTGCTAATAAGAAGAAAGCTACTAAATAATATTTGATATGGCAAAAAAAACAGTCGCAGCTAAAAAGAGAAACGTCCGTGTTGATGCAAATGGCCAATTGCATGTCCATTCGTCGTTCAACAATATTATTGTTTCTCTGACTAATTCGGAAGGCCAGGTAATCTCGTGGTCTTCTGCAGGAAAGATGGGTTTCAGGGGGTCAAAGAAGAACACTCCTTATGCAGCGCAGATGGCTGCTCAAGATTGTGCAAAGGTCGCATTTGACCTCGGCTTGAGAAAAGTCAAGGCTTATGTCAAGGGACCGGGCAATGGACGTGAGTCCGCTATTCGTACCGTTCATGGTGCAGGTATCGAGGTCACAGAAATAGTTGATGTGACGCCGCTTCCTCACAATGGTTGCCGTCCACCGAAAAGACGCAGAGTTTAATTATATAGCTTATTAATATGTGAGATTGTTTTGTTATGGATTACATCTCCTTCCTGTAATCGCGGCTGCAACAAAATGAAATCATAACTTAAACAATTTAATTAGAAAAGAAATGGCTAGATATACTGGACCAAAAACCAAGATTGCACGTAAGTTTGGTGAAGCTATATTCGGACCCGACAAGTACTTGTCCCGCAGGAATTTCCCTCCAGGACAGCATGGTAACAATAAGAGAAGAAAAACTTCAGAGTATGGCATCCAATTACGTGAGAAGCAAAAAGCTAAATATACTTACGGTTTGCTTGAGAGGCAATTCCGTAATCTCTTCGTAAAGGCAGAGCGCTCTAAAGGCATTACCGGTGAGGTGCTCCTCCAATTGCTCGAGAGCCGATTGGACAACATCGTCTATCGTCTTGGCATTGCCAAGTCGCGTGCAGCTGCGCGTCAGTTGGTGTCACACCGCCACATAACTGTGGATGGCAAAGTGGTAAACATTCCATCTTATTCAGTTAAGCCGGGCCAACTCGTAGCAGTTAGAGAAAGATCGAAGTCTTTGGAGGTAATCGCTGACTCATTGGCAGGTTTCAATCATGCTAAATATCCATGGCTTGAATGGGATGAGTCTACAAAAGTGGGCAAGTTTTTGCATGTGCCGGAACGTGCCGACATTCCAGAGAATATCAAGGAGCATTTGATCGTCGAGTTGTACTCTAAATAATAATTGATTCATGGCAATATTAGCATTTCAAAAACCCGATAAAGTCTTAATGTTAGAGGCGGATTCTAAATTTGGAAAATTCGAATTCCGTCCTCTCGAACCAGGCTTTGGAACGACCGTGGGCAATGCTTTGCGCAGGATTCTCCTTTCGTCGCTCGAAGGCTTTGCAATCAACACGATCAAGATTGCCGGCGTCGAGCATGAATTTGCGGCCGTTCCTGGAGTCAAAGAAGATGTCACTAACATCATTTTGAATCTCAAACAAGTGAGGTTCAAACAGATAGTTGAGGAATTCGAGAACGAAAAGGTCAGCATGACCATCGAGAATGCAACTGAATTTAAAGCAGGTGATATTAATAAATATTTGACTGGATTTGAAGTGTTAAATCCTGAATTAGTTATCTGCCATTTAGATTCAAAAGCGACGATGTCAATCGAATTGACTATCAACAAAGGAAGAGGTTATGTGCCTTACACCGAGAATCAGGAGTTCTGCACTGACCCCACCATGATAGCCATCGATTCTATCTATACTCCGATCCGTAATGTCAAGTATGTAGTCGAGAACTATCGTGTCGAGCAAAAGACCGATTATGAGAAGCTCGTGCTTGAGATTACGACCGATGGTTCCATACACCCGAAGGAAGCATTGAAAGAGGCTGCCAAAATTCTCATCTATCACTTTATGCTTTTCTCTGACGAAAAGATTACATTGGAATCGTCAGACAATGACAGCAATGAGGAGTTTGACGAAGAAGTGCTTCACATGCGCCAGCTGCTCAAGACCAAGTTAGTTGATATGGATCTTTCAGTCCGTGCGCTCAACTGTCTCAAGGCTGCTGAAGTTGAGACGCTTGGTGACCTCGTGCAGTACAACAAGACTGACCTCTTGAAATTCCGCAACTTCGGTAAGAAATCGCTCACTGAGCTTGATGATTTGCTCGCGAGTCTGAATCTGTCGTTTGGGACTGATATATCTAAATACAAATTAGACAAAGAATAACAATGAGACACAATAAGAAATTCAACCATCTGGGTCGTACTGCATCTCATCGTAAGGCAATGTTGGCAAACATGGCCATTTCGCTTATAATGCACAAAAGAATCACTACGACCCTCGCAAAAGCAAAGGCTCTGAAGAAGTATGTCGAGCCGCTCCTGACCAAGTCGAAAAACGACACCACAAATTCACGCCGCGTGGTGTTCAGCTACTTGCAGAACAAATATGCTGTGACTGAACTTTTTAAAAATATCTCTGTCAAGATAGCTGACCGCCCGGGAGGTTACACACGCATCATCAAGATTGGCACACGCCAAGGAGATGCTGCCGAGATGTGCTTCATCGAGCTTGTCGATTTCGATGAAAACATGATGAAGGAGGCAGGCAAGCAGGCCGGCAAGACACGTCGTTCGCGCAGGAAATCTTCGTCTGCTGCACAAGCACAGGCAACAGAGCCGGCAGCTGCGGCAACCGAGACGCCAGCTGATGCTCAACCGGCTCAGAACAATGAGTCTGCTCCGGCAGCGGAATAACGAATACATATATAGTTATGGACAGTCCCGTGACCCAATGAGGCCACGGGACATTTTATTTCTCTCGTCTCTTTGTGAATGCTGTCGTGTTTGTGGGCAAAATTCCTTAGTTTGATGTTGACATGCCGGTTCTTTTTGGCATAACGACTGTGTTAGCTACCTGACGATCTCATTCCCATCGGTCGCATCGATGTTTGCGCTTGCGCTGGCCTATGCCGACAA
>DWUP01000193.1 GCA_020012075.1 Candidatus Avibacteroides avistercoris | reverse complement strand
GATATGCCAATCCCACATTATAATCCAAATTTATCGCCAACTATTTTTATAAAAATTTTAAGTAACACAGAAAAGGGACTGGAAAACAATGGATTGGGAGAAAATGAATCTCAGGACGGAAAAGGAGGGGAAAGGGAAACTATCCTCCACCCGATGCTTCACTCGCGCGGGGGCGGGTGATTATTACTCTTTCCCCCACTCTCATAATCATTGACATAATCATAATCATCTTCATATACATATTCATATACATTATCATATAAGCCCGCGTTTGCCCGTGATTTTGCAAGTATATACGCAATATACATGATTTATGCAGGAAACAGGGTAATAATATGCAGAAACTGCGGGACGGCACGCCGCTGGCATACGACCATAGACACAAAAAGGCAGTATGTCACGGCACACGGGGTCTGACCATAAGGGCGGTGGCATCGCATGTAAAACAGCTGAGTTTTGTCCCCGCCTGAAGTGACGCAATATGCCAAAAAACATAAAGATTATCGGCCGCCGTGCCGGTGTTTATGGTTTTTGTAATACTTTTGGGGCAAACTTGGCTTTATGCCACATCATTCAGGACAAGGCATATATGGACAACGAGACCAACATGATTGAGGGACTGCTCGCCGAGCTGGGCTACCACAAGCTGCAGATGACGCCGCTCGAGAGCATCATGGTCATCGCCGCGATAGGGGTGGTGGCGACAATCCTGTTCTATGTATGCAAGCTGGCGGTCATCCCGCTGATCCGCAACATCACCAACCGCACCAAATTCACGTGGGACGACCACCTCTTCAACGACCGCGTGACGACCAGCATCTGCCACATCATCCCGCCGACGATATTCTACTGGCTGCTCCCGTTTGCCTTCAAGCAGAAGACAGCCACCTATGAGATACTGATGACGCTGATAGCGGTCTATCTCGTGGCGATGTTTGCCAAGCTGGTCGTGGCATTCATCACGTCACTGCAAATCATCTCTGAGGAGCACGACAACCTCAAGAACAAACCGCTCAAAGGGGTCTACCAGATGATGAAGATCGTCGTGGTGTGCGCCTCGGTAATCGTGGCGGTGGGCATCATCTTCGACAAAGACCCGGCATCTGTCCTCGCAGGCCTCGGAGCATCGGCAGCAGTACTGATGCTGGTCTTCAAGGACACCATCCTCGGGCTCGTGGCAGGTGTCCAGCTCTCGGCCAACGACATGCTGCGGCCGGGCGACTGGATAAAGATGGAAAAGCACGGGGTGGACGGCATCGTCTTCGAGGTGTCGCTCAACACGGTCAAGGTGCGCAACTGGGACATGACGGTCGTGACACTGCCGCCATACCTGCTGGTGAGCGACTCATTCCAGAACTGGCGGGGTATGTGGGAGAGCAAAGGCCGCCGCATAGCACGCCCCCTGCTGATAGACACCAACTCGATACGCTTCTGCACCGAGGCCGAACTCGACGAATACCTACGCCGCGGCTGGCTCACCCCGCAGAGGCGCGCCGCAGAGGGCGGACGGGTCGTCAATCTGGCGGTCTACCGCGACTATATCATGCAATACCTCACGGCCAACCCCACCGTCAGCAATGACAAGCTGATGATGGTCCGCCACCAAGAGATGTCGGGAGGCGGGCTGCCGCTGCAGGTCTATTGCTTCTCGGTAGAGACGGGACTGAGACAATATGAGGAAGTCCAAGCCGACGTGCTCGAACATCTCATGGCCATGCTCCCGGCCTTCGGGCTGAAGATGTTCCAGCGTCCGAGCGGCGAGGACGTGCGCCATGCCACCTGCGGCATCCCAACGCAGGCGGAAGACGAAGTTTGCAACCGGGTTTCATAAACCGCCGGATATCTTTGCAGCGTAAAACGAGACGAAGACAGACGACATGGACCTGCTGACAAAGACACTCAAGACCTATCTGCTGCTGGCCATCAGCATCATCGCAGCAGCCATAACATGCATCCCGCACCATCATCACGGCAATGCCATCTGCATGTCGCCCGACATCGCCACTGAGTCAAGCCATGCAAGGGAGCACTGCACACAGCTGTGCCCCTCGTCACTGACACTCTACCGCAAGGACAAGGCTGCCACGACACACCACATCACGGCTCCTGCCATCCGCATGACGGACGCCACCACACAGGCCCCGACGCCGGCAGCCATGACACTGCGGCTCGACACACGCGATGATGCAGCCGAGCCGCTGCACTCCTCCACCCTGCACGACACCGCAGGCCTGCGTTCGCCACCGGTACTTGCCTGACCGCACGCAGCTGCAGCCGCTCGGGCACAGCAGCCACCACTCGCGGACACACCATCACGACGAGCACGCCACGGCGTGCATCACATCATGCACCTTGACGCAAAGTGCATGGCAAACACATTATCCATAAAAAACATTATAACAGCCAACGACATGACAAAATTAAAAACCATGGCAATCATCTTTGCCACGGCAGGCCTGACAGCATGTGCGCCGCACAATGGCCACGATGCCGCGGCACATGACCAAGAAGCGACAGAGAGCAGCACCAATGCAGCACACGACGAAGACAGCCACCAAGGACTAATAGTGCTCGACCGGCACCGTGCCGGGGAGCTCGGCATCACAGTGAGCACCGCCACCCGCAGGCCTTTCGCACGCATAATCCGTGCCACAGGATATATCGAAGCCCCCAACGACGGGCAGGCATCCGTCGCCGCCTCGGCATCAGGCATCATAGACTTCGACGCGACAATCGTCGAGGGGATGCAGGTCGCCACCGGACAACAGCTGCTGACCATCAATTCCTCGCAGATAATCGGCGGCAATGCCAACGAGAAAGCCAAGAATGACTATGACATCGCCCTCAACGAATACCGGCGCATCAAGGACCTCTATGAAGAGCAACTCGTGACACGGGCTGAATATGTCACCGCAAAGAAAGCATACGAGGATGCACGCATCGCCTACCAGCCACTGCGGACCAGCGACAGTGCCGGACGCCAGGGCGTAAGGTCGCCGATGGCAGGCTTCGTCAAAGAGTGCCTCGTCAAAGAGGGCGACTATGTGACAGCCGGACAGCAACTGATGACCATAGCCAAGAGCGACCGCCTGCACCTTGTGGCCGAAGTCTCTGAACGATACGCCGGCGAATTGAAAGGCGTGAGAAGCGCAAACTTCCGTACCGCCTATTCTGACCAGACCTACTCCACAGACGCACTCGACGGACGGCTTATATCCGTCGGGAAATCGGTCGGGAACACGTCTTTCCACATCCCCGTCATATTTTCCATAAGGAATGACGGCAGTCTGGTCGAAGGCTCATATTCAGAGGTATTCCTCATGTCACAGAGCAGCGGCAATGTTTTCACCGTCCCCAAAACGGCTCTGATAGAAGAAGAAGGCAACTATTATATATACAAGGAGGTATCCGAAGGACATTACAAGAAACAAATGGCGGCCCTCGGCGGCGAGGACGGCATCAATGTCGAGATCGTCACAGGACTCAACGAGGGTGACAAAGTCGTCACCACGGGAGCATACCAGCTCAAACTGGCAGCATCCGTGTCGGTAATACCGCCACACACGCACGAACACTAACGACGGAGGAAACAACGATGCTCAACAAGATAATCTACTACTCGCTGCACAACCGCGTGATAGTCGTCGTGGCGGCCATGCTGCTGTTCGTCGCAGGCATCTATGTGTCCATGCGGTCAGAAGTCGATGTATTCCCGGACCTCAACGCACCGACCGTCGTAGTAATGACCGAGGCCAATGGCATGGCAGCCGAAGAAGTCGAGCAACTGGTGACATTCCCCATCGAGACAGCCGTCAATGGGGCGACTTACGTGCGCCGCGTCCGTTCGTCATCGACCAACGGATTCTCCATCGTATGGGTCGAGTTTGAATGGGACACCGATATCTATCTGGCACGGCAAATCGTGTCGGAGAAACTATCCGAAGTGGCCGAGCGTCTCCCGGCCGGCGTGGGGCAACCTACACTCGGGCCGCAGTCATCCATACTCGGCGAACTGATGATCATAGGCATGACGGCCGACTCGACTTCGATGCTCGACCTCCGCACCCTCGCAGACTGGACAGTCAGGCCACGCCTGCTATCGACAGGTGGCGTGGCACAAGTCGCAGTGATCGGGGGAGACATAGAGGAATACCAGATAGAGCTTGACCCGGGTCTCATGGAGCACTATGGCGTGACTCTCGACGACGTGTTGGCGGCCACACGCGGCATGAACCTCAATGTCAATGGCGGCGTGCTCTATGAGAACGGCAACGAATATATCGTGCGCGGCATGCTTGCCGAAGTTGATGCGGCACGCATGGCCGAGGCCGTCGTCAAGAACACAGGCGGCTCACCGGTGATGCTGTCAGACATATCCGACATCAAGGTCGGCGGCCGCGAGCCCAAACTCGGCACAGCTTCGGAGAAAGGCAAGCCGGCAGTGCTCGTCACCGTCACAAAACAGCCCAATGCAAATACATTGCAACTCACTGAAAAGATTGACGAAGCCGTCAAGGAGCTGCAAAAGAATATGCCTGCCGATGTCAAGCTGTCAACCGACACATTCAGGCAAAGCCGCTTCATCGAAAGCTCTATTCACAATGTAAAACAGTCACTCTACGAGGGAGCACTGTTTGTCGTTGTCGTCTTGTTCTTATTCTTGGCCAACATACGCACCACCTTCATATCGATTGTGACGCTCCCACTGTCACTATTGGTCACCATCATCACCCTCGACCTGATGGGTCTGACGCTCAACACCATGAGCCTCGGCGGCATGGCAATCGCCATAGGCTCGCTGGTCGATGATGCCATTGTCGATGTGGAGAATGTGTTCCGGCGACTGAGAGAAAACCGTCAGTTGCCCGAGTCAGAACGCAAGCCCATGCTGCAAATAGTGCATGACGCCTCATGTGAAGTCCGCAGACCCATCCTCAACTCGACATTGATCATCATGGTCAGTTTCCTCCCGCTGTTTTTCCTGAGCGGAATGGAGGGGAAGATGCTTGTGCCGCTTGGCATAGCTTTCATCGTGTCGCTCTTTGCATCCACCGTCGTGGCACTGACGCTCACCCCCGTGCTATGCAGCTATCTGCTCGGCGGGTCAAGGCATGGCAAGGTGGTCAAAGACTCACCTGTCTCGATATGGCTCAAGGCGAAATACAAGGTGCTGCTCGAACGTGCATTGAGGCACAGACGGCCCATCATCGGCGCCACAGTCGTCATGCTGTGCGCGGCAATAGTGACGACATTCTTCTTCGGGAGCAGCTTCCTGCCGCCATTCAACGAAGGGTCACTGACCATCAACGTCAGCAGCCTGCCGGGTATTTCACTGGCCGAATCCGACTCAATCGGGAGACGGGCGGAATCGATACTCATGGACATACCCGAGATAACCACGGTGGCAAGAAAGACCGGCCGGGCCGAACTCGATGAACACGCACTCGGCGTAAACACTTCAGAAATAGAAGCGCCGTTTGAATTAAAGGACCGTTCGCGCGACGAATTTATGTCTGACGTACGGCAACGGCTGTCCACGCTCAACGGTGCATTGGTCGAAATAGGCCAACCCATATCACACCGCATGGATGCCATGCTGTCCGGCACCAAGGCAAGCATAGCCATCAAGATTTTCGGAGACGACCTCGACAGACTCTTTACCATAGGCAACGAAGTAAAGGCACGTGTCTCGGACGTACAGGGGATAGCCGACCTCAACGTCGAGCAACAGATTCAGAGGCCACAACTGCGTATAGTCCCCAAGCGGGCAATGCTGGCCAAGTATGGCATCACACTGCCCAGATTCGCAGAATTCGTCAATGTGGCTCTCGCCGGGGAGAAAGTCTCGCAAGTCTACCGCGATGGCAAGTCATTTGACATCGTCGTGAAAGTCAGACACGGGATGAAAGACACGATGGAAAAGATCAGAGACTTGAAGATTGATGCCGGTGACAAAAAAATCCCACTGTCATATATAGCCGACATAAAGTCTTCGATGGGGCCAAATACAATCAATAGGGAAAACGTCAAACGCAAGGTCGTAGTCTCGGCCAACACCGCAGGCCGCGACGTGGGGAGTGTAGTGGCCGACATCCAGAGCCGCCTCGAAAGCCTCAGCCTGCCCGAGGATTATCACATCGAATACGGCGGACAGTTCGAGAGCGAGCAAAATGCTTCGCGCATCCTCATGCTGACATCGCTGGTGGCTCTTGCCCTGATTTTCATGCTGCTCTACTTTGACTTCAAGAGCTTCAAGCAGGCAGCCACAGTGCTCGTCAATCTGCCACTGGCATTGATAGGGGGAGTCTTTGCCATCGCCGTCACGAGCGGCGAGATAAGCATCCCGGCCATCATCGGCTTCATCTCACTGTTTGGCATCGCCACGCGCAACGGGATGCTGCTCATCTCACACTACAACTATCTGGCAGACAATACCACAATGTCACTGCACGACCGCATCATGACCGGTTCGCTCGACCGTCTCAACCCCATCCTCATGACGGCACTGTCATCAGGCCTGGCCCTCATCCCGCTGGCAATCAACGGCACACTGCCGGGCAACGAGATACAGAGCCCAATGGCCAAAGTCATCCTCGGCGGGCTGCTGACCTCGACATTGCTCAATGCATTTATCGTGCCCATAGTCTATGAATTAACCCACAAGAAAGGAGACAACAAATGAAAGCCACCACAATACTTGCCATTCTGTCACTCATGACCGTCCATGCCCTCGGGCAAGGCAGCATCGACGAAGCCCTGAGAACCATCGAGAACAACAACAACGACATCAAGGCTGCCAAAGCACTCTATGAGGCACGTTCAATGGAGGCACGCGCCGCAAACACCCTCGGCGACACATCAGTCGAATATGAGAAAATGTTTGGCGTCAAGGGCGCAGACGGCGAGACCGGCAAAGTGACCGTCACACAGGAACTCGAATTCCCCACCATCTATGCCACGCGCGGCAAGGTCACAAAGCAGCGGGCCAACAGCTACATGCTGCAATATGAGGAGACACGCCGCGACATCCTGCTCACTGCCAAAGAGCTGTGCATAGACCTCGTCACACTCAGACGGCAAAACGCCCTCATCAAAGAGAAACTGGCCAACATCGCACGGCTCAGAGAAGCCGGCGAAAGACGTCTGGCGGCCGGCGAAATCACTGCAATCGACTATAACAAAGTGAAGATGCAGGAGATGGAAGAGAATGCCGCACTGACACTCAACGTAAACGAAATAGACAAGACGATGAGGATGCTCGCCGCCATCAACGGCGGAAGGGAAATCGATGTGGCAGACTGCGACTTAGGCAAGTGCAGCCCGCTGCCCGACTTCGAGGCCCTGAGCGACGAAGTCATGGCATCTGACGCCTCACTGATGCGCTCAATAAGCGAACACAAAGCAGCCGATGCAGAGTTGCGCCTGCAACGGAACAAATGGCTCCCCTCGCTCAGCCTCAGCTACATCCGCGAGATGCACCCCACCGATGCCGACAACGGCATAGAGATAGGCGTGTCACTCCCCTTGTGGAACAATGCCCGCACAGTCAGGCAAGCACGCGCCAACAAGGCTTATGCCATGTATGTCAGCCAGTCGGTGCACGACAACGTGTCAGAAGACATGCGCCGCAGCTATGACGAGGCAGACAACCTCAGACAATCATTGCAGGCCTATGACACGGCACTGGTCCATGACAACATCGACATGCTCAAGCGTGCCCTCGACAGCGGGCAAATCTCGACCATAGACTATTTCACCGAGGTCAATTCGCTCTATGGGATGCTCCAGACCTACCACACGCTCAGGGGCAACTATGAGAAAGCCCTTGCCCGCCTCTACAAGCACAGGCTCTGACCCTGTCGGGACAGCATAGAATGATGCCGCCGGTGACATACGATGATTTCACCGGCGGCATCTGATGTTTCCGGCCTCTCCCGACGGCCGTCCCGGGACTGTCCGGGTCACTTCATCTTCTCATATATGAGTTTTTCTATCTCTTCGCGCAGTTCCACGTTGTCGCGCAGTGTCTGTTTGACGGCATCACGCCCCTGGCCTATCTTGGTGTCGTTGAAGCTGTACCACGCGCCGCTCTTGGTGATGATGCCGAGGTCTGTCCCGAGGTCCACCACCTCGCCGACACGTGAAATCCCCTCACCGAAAATCATGTCAAACTGTGCACGGCGGAACGGCGGGGCCACTTTGTTCTTGACCACCTTGACCTTTGTCTCGCGGCCTACCACTTCTTCGCCCTCCTTGATGGTTCCCGCGCTGCGGATGTCCAGCCTGACTGAGGCATAGAACTTCAATGCATTGCCGCCCGTGGTAGTCTCGGGGTTGCCAAACATCATGCCTATCTTTTCGCGCAATTGGTTTATAAAGATGCACGTCGTCTTGGTCTTGCTGATTGCCGAAGTGAGCTTCCTCAGTGCCTGTGACATCAGGCGTGCCTGCAGGCCGACCTTGCTGTCGCCCATGTCGCCCTCTATCTCCGCACGCGGTGTCAGTGCAGCCACCGAGTCGATGACTATGATGTCGACGGCCGCTGAGCGGATCAGTTGCTCGGTGATCTCCAGAGCCTGCTCGCCGTCATCGGGCTGGGAAATCCACAGATTGTCCACATCCACTCCCAGTTTGGCCGCATAGAAACGGTCAAAAGCGTGCTCGGCATCGATGAATGCTGCTACCCCTCCGGCTTTCTGCGCCTCGGCTATCGCTTGGATTGCCAGAGTGGTCTTGCCCGATGACTCCGGCCCGTAGATTTCGATTATTCTGCCTCGCGGATAGCCGCCCACCCCGAGGGCTGCATCAAGTGTCAGCGAGCCGGTGGGAATCACCTCGACATCCTGTATCCGGTCGTCACCCAGCTTCATTATCGAGCCTTTGCCAAAACTCTTCTCTATCTTCTCCATCGCCACCTGCAAGGCTTTCATTTTCTCCTCGGGCGTGGCGTTGGGATTGAAAACTGTTATTGTCTCTTTCTTTGCCATAAGATGTAATCTCTTGCTTTTACTTGTTGTCAGTCAATATCTGTGAGGCGTGTTCCTTGACTTTCACCTCCTTCGGCCCCATGGCTCTCACTATCGTGCCGTCGCTGTCGATGACGAATGTGCTGCGCAGCACGCCCATGCGGGTCTTGCCACACATCACTTTCTCACCCCACGCACCGAATTGCTCGAGCAGTGTGTGGTCGGGATCGGTGATGAGGGTGAACGGCAGGCCGTGTTTGGCTATGAACTTCTGATGCGAAGCCGCACTGTCAGGGCTTACGCCTACTATTTCATAGCCTGCATCCTTCAGTTGGTCGTAGTTGTCACGCAGGTTGCAAGCCTCGTTGGTGCAGCCCGGCGTATTGTCCTTGGGATAGAAATAAAGGACCAGCTTGCGCCCCTTGAACCTGTCAAGTGTGACTTCATTTCCGTTTTCGTCTGTGCCCAGCAGTTGCGGGGCTTTGTCTCCGATTTTCAATGCCATAGTCTTATCGTATTATGATTATTGATTTCATGTCAATATGCCGGGCGGTATTTTCCTTCCTCCTCATCATCCATGATGCTCAGATAGGATTCATAGCGCGACAATGCTATGCTGCCCTCCTCGACGGCGGCCTTGACGGCACATCCCGGCTCATGCAGATGCATGCAATTCCCATATCTGCACCCGGCAGCCGTGCTGAATATCTCGGGGAAATAGTGCCCCACCTCTTCACGGCACATGTCAAACGTGCCGAAGCCCTTGATGCCCGGGGTGTCGATGATATAGCCTCCGTTGCCGGTGTCAAACATCTCAGAGAATGTCGTCGTGTGCATCCCCGTGTCGTGCACGGCCGAGATGGCTCCGGTCTTCGCCCCCGCGTGCGGCAGCAAGGCATTGAGCAGGGTGGATTTGCCCACGCCCGAGTTGCCGGAGAAGAGTGTCACACGCCCGGCCAATGCTTCGCGCAGCCGGTCCATACCCTCGCCGGTGACGGCCGACACGACACGGCACTCATATCCTATCCCCGAATAGAGATGCTGCATGGCATGCATCACCCCGCGCTCGGCTTCGCCATAGAGGTCGGCCTTGTTGATCACCAGTGTTGCCGGCACTCTGTAGGCCTCGGACGTGGCGAGGAAACGGTCGATAAACTCGAGCGGGGTCTCGGGATGGCTGACCGTGACGACCAGAAACGATTGGTCCAAGTTGGCTCCTATCACATGCAATTGCTTGGACAGGTTGGACGGTTTGCGGACGATATAGTTGCGCCGGTCGTGTATGGCAGTGATCAAGGCCGTCCCCCCGGCATTGACTTTTATGTCCACATGGTCGCCCACAGCCACAGGATTGGTACTTTTGATGCCCTTGATTCTGAAGTTGCCTTTCACTTTGCACTCCACAAGGCTGCCCGAGTCGGTTTTCACCATATACCAACTCCCGGTGTTTTTGACCACGAGGCCGCTCATGATAGGTTCACTCATAAAATCTGCCGGCTGCTGCATGAATGGTTTAGCTATGGCAAATATAACATTAATTGGCGAATCAGCCTACACGCGCCGCCAAAGGTGGCGGACCGGCATGAAAATGTCCCGCCGCTCCGGGCATGGCTGCCGGGAGTAGCGGGACTGTGACAATGCCTCCGGCAGGCTGCCGCCGTCACTTGACGATCTCGAGAAGCTCCAATTCGAATATCAGCGTCGAATAGGGTTTTATCGGTCCTGCACCGCGCGAGCCGTAGCCCAGCTCCTGAGGGATGTAAATCATCCACCGTGAGCCGACCGGCATCATTGTCAGGGCTTCTGCCCACCCCTTGATGACTTGCTGCGGGGTGAACTCTGTCGGAACGCCACGCTTGTAGGAGCTGTCAAATTCTTTGCCGTCAATCGTCATGCCCCTGTAATTGACCTTGACCTTGCTGTCTTTTGACGGCACCGGCCCTGTGCCGGCCGTCAGTACTTTGTACTGCAATCCCGACGCTGTGGTCACCACGCTGTCACGCCGGGCGTTGTCGGCGAGGAATGCTTCGTTGTCTGCCTTGTATCTGTCCATCGCCTTGGCCTGCAACTCCCTTTGCAGACCGCTCATATAGTCATTGACCTGCTTGGCATCCATCTGCATCGAGTCGTTGGTGAAGCTGGCCTGCAACACGTCTATCAAGAGGCCGCGGTCCACGTGCAGCGTGGTGTCGGCAGCGAACATGGGGGCGAGCATCTTGTCCATGCGGTCTTTGCGCATCAACAGCCCGTGGTAGAAGCCGAGGACTTTGGCCACTTTCTTCGGGTCGCTGCATTCCGCCCCCTTGGACAGTTCCTTGACGAATGTGGCATATTGCGTCGAGTCGAGCCCGAAGTCCTGACGCAGGCGTTCCTTGAGCATCATGCCGCCATTGGCGAAACCGAGGCAATAGCTCAGCGAGTCGGTGCGGTCGGCGAGGACGAAAGTCTTGTCGCCTTCCTTTTCATTCTTCTTTTTGCCCTTGGCAGCCAATGGCACACACACGGCACATGCAAGGGCGATGATCAATAGTTTCTTAATCATTGCTGTTAGGATTGTTTCATTTGTTATGTGGCGCAAAAATATATTTTTTCCGCTTACGGCCTGCACGCCTGCCACATTCTTTGCCGCGCCGGGAGCGGCGTGTGAACTGACGCCGGCATCCTGCCCTGCACGCCGCGACATGCGCCATCAATCACCGTGCGGTCGGATGCCATCTCTATTTTCAGGCTGCAAATATATATTTTCAGCTTAGCGTCTATATATTTTCAGTCTAACGTCTATATATTTTTAGGTTAGAGATAGAGACGGCATGCGGTGGCATCCGCGCAGACGTCTGATGCCGCGGCGATTGCCTCCGCTCGTCACCGGCATGGCGGAGGCAAGCTGCGGTGGACTGACTGTGTGGGGAATTTTGCGACGGGCAGTGACAAGCTATGCTACTTTTGCCTAAATTTGCCACAGCTCGCCCGCAGCAGGCGGCTACAACCGATGCGGATGACATCAACACTAAATATTTCATAAAATGAAACCAACACTTTTTGTCTTGGCTGCCGGGATGGGCAGCCGCTATGGTGGGCTGAAACAGCTCGACGGACTGGGTCCCAACGGTGAGACAATCATGGATTACTCAATCTTCGACGCCATCCGCGCCGGTTTCGGCAAGGTGG
>DWUP01000192.1 GCA_020012075.1 Candidatus Avibacteroides avistercoris | reverse complement strand
GTTTTGCCGTCGCAGTGCCCTGCGCTTTTTCACTGAGAGCCACAGGATCACCGAGAGCACTGTGATGCCTGTCACGACTCCGGCCAATATCATCCTTTGCAGCATGATGTGGTGTCGTGCGTTGCTTATGGCTTGGTTTTTCTCGTTGATGGCGTAGATTGCGGCCAGTTCGACGACAGTGCTGTGTTGCTCCTGCCTTTTGATTTTTTCGTTTTGTTCGTATGCTTTCTCGAAGTAGATAGATGAGTTGCGGTAGTCACCTTTGAGCCTGTAGGCTTTTGCCATGTTTTTGTAGGCGGTGATTATGTGATAGTTTACCTTGTTGCTGTCGCTGGTGAGTGTCTCCTCGAGCTGTCTGCCATAGGCTATTATGTCGTCATACCTCTTTATTTTGAAGAGGTAGGGCATTATCAGATAGTCGTCTTGTGCGTATTCATTGATGGTTTTCCATTTGTCATAGTAGAGTTTTGCCTCGTCGCTCCGGCCGAGTGATTGCAGTATGACGGCTTTTTGGGCGTAGAGTGACTTGAGCTCCTTCTTGTTGATATCGTCGATTGCGAACTCTCCTTCCGTGGTCTTGGTGGCTACTTCTTCCAATGCGTCGGCCATGTCGAGTGCGTCGGCGTACATTTTCTCGCGGAGGTAGTATATTATCAATGTATTGTAGAAGTAACGCAGGTTGTCATACTTGTGCCTGTAGTCGCTCTCACGCATCATCGCCGTGGCCTGCCGCATGTATTTAAATCCCATGCTCGTGTTGCGCTGGTTGTAGAATGACTTGCCCATGGCGAACTTTGCGATAGCCTCCGTCGGTTTGTCGTCGGTCTCTATGGCCAGTTGCATCAGTTGTTTGGCATATTGCATCTTGCTGTCTTCGTCATGGAGCAGGTCGAAGCAGCTTATCATGCGGTGCCACACTTCCTTGCGGTTTTCTGCGTTGGACTTCACAGAGTCGCTCTCGAGCGTGCGCCGGTAGTATATGAGTGCCTGTGTGGCTTTGTGGTTGTTGAAGTAGAGGTCGCCTTCGAGGATGTTGAGCGTATAGTCGTCGATGTCTGTGCGCTCACGCATGGCATCTATGATGCGGTGTCCCAGCTCGGGGTCGGTGAATGTCACTTCATAGACATGTGCCTCGGTCAGCATGCTGTCGGGGATCAGACTGTCATCGTCGTTGGCAGCGGCGGCGCGCAAAGATGTCGCCAGCATCATGATGATGGCGGCGAGGGCTGTCAGGCATGTGTCATGGTGACATGGCCGGGTGCCGGCGGATGGAGATGTTGGTGTTTTTTTCATGATATTGATGACAAAAATAAGAAAAATCTACTAATAAAATTATAACAATGCGGGGCTTTTGTGGTGTCAAAATCCCTTATTGTGCTGATTGTCATCGTTATGCCGTGCGGGGGTCAGAGCTTGTGCAGGACCACTGCTTCGAGGTCGTCTGGGACGACGATATTCCCGTCGAATGTTTGCGCGGCTTCGCGTGAATAGGCCGCCTTGCGTGTCTCCAGTGTCCGGTCTTCGGTGTGGTAGAGCAGGAGGTTGCCGACCCCGAGGAGGCTTGCGTCGCGTCCGGCATCGAGTGCCGTGCTGTGGTGTTTCTCGTATGGCTTGAAGCGGTCACGGTCTGCATAGAGGCAGAATGCTTCGTGCATCAGCCAGTCACTGCCCTCGGCGTATGGGCGGTTGGCCGTGTTGAACGGTTCGTCGCCGAGGCATGTCACCCGGCATCCGTCGCCCAATGTGGCGCGGAAGCCGTATTGCATCTCTTTGGTCGAATGTATGTCGAATGCCTCCATGCCTATCGTGCCGATGCTCCATGCCTCGCCGTGGCCGACCTCGTGCATGATGACCTGCCGCGCGGCTATGTCGAGGTCTTTGGGTGCGAGGGTGAGGCGGCAGAGCGCCTTGACGGTCTCGATGGCTTTGTGATGCCCGTGTATGGTGAAAGGTGCTGTGCACACGCCGTTTTTGGCCAGTTGGACTACCTTGCGCACCACCCACACCGCGCCGAGTATGTGGTCCGTGTGGCAGTGGGTGACAAACATGTCGTGCAGCGTACCGGCGGCGATGCCGGCTCTTTCCATCTGGCTCAGAATACCGTTGCCGCCACCTGCATCCACCAATAGGCGTGTCCCATTGTCTTCGATGACGAAGCAGGTGTTGTAGCACCGCGTGACGAATGCGCTGCCCGTGCCGAGCATGATGATCTGTCGTGTCATGGCCGGAGTCTGTCTGGTGGTCAGAAATGGCTCGACCCGTCGAAGCAGTGGGTGCAGAGTTTGCACTTGGGCAGCCCGATAGCTTTGACGAGGGTCTCGATGGTGTTGAATCGCAGCGAGGTGAGTCCGAGCCTTTCGGCCATTATGCCGACCATGCGGTTGTACTCGGGTGAGCCGGTGGCGGCATAGCGGTCGAGGTTTTTGTTTTCGTCGCCTTCGAGTTCCTTTATTATCCGGCGCGTGAACAGTTCGAGCGTGGACTTTGAGGCCGTGAATCCAATGAACGGGCAGGCATAGATGAGCGGCGGGCATGCGATGCGCATGTGCACTTCCTTTGCTCCATATTCGTAGAGCACCTTGACATTGTCGCGCAGTTGTGTGCCCCTGACTATCGAATCATCGCAGAACAGCAGCCGTTTGCCCGAGAGCATGGCGCGGTTGGGGATGAGCTTCATCTTGGCGACGAGCGACCTTGTCTCCTGATTGCTCGGGGTGAAGCTGCGCGGCCATGTGGGGGTATATTTGGCAATAGCGCGGTGATAGGGCACACCCTTGCCCTCGGCGTATCCGAGTGCCATGCCTACGCCCGAGTCAGGTATGCCGCAGGCGCAGTCCACATGGGAGTCATCGTGCCGTCCCATCTCAAGTCCGCTGTCGAAGCGCACCGCCTCGACGTTGCGCCCCTCATAGCATGACGTGGGGAAGCCGTAGTATACCCAGAGGAACGAGCACACCTGCATCCCTTCTTGCGGTGCCTTGAGTTGCTCTATGCCGTCGGCTGTCATCCTGACTATCTCGCCCGGGCCGAGGTCGCGCACCGTCTCATATCCGAGGTTGGGGAAGCTCGTCGATTCGCTTGTCGCGGCCCATGCGCCGTCCTTGCGGCCGATGACGATGGGTGTCCGCCCCCAACGGTCGCGGGCGGCTATTATCCCGTCTTCGGTCAGCAGGAGCATCGAGCATGAGCCTTTGATGTTGTCGAAGACGTTGGTGATGCCCTCGACGAAGTCCTTGCCTTGTGTGATGAGCAGTGCTATGAGTTCGGTCTGGTTGGTAGCGCCCGAGCTCAGCTCTGAGAAGTGCATGTTGGCGTCGAGCATCCGCTCTTCGAGCTCGCTGATGTTGTTGATTTTAGCCACGGTGACGATGGCAAAGCGGCCGAGGTGTGATTTTATTATGATAGGTTGTGCGTCGGTGTCGCTTATGATGCCTATTCCCGAGTTGCCTTCGAACTTGTCGAGCGACGGTTCAAATTTGGTGCGGAAGTAGCTGCTCTCCAGATTATGTATCGATCGCGTGAAACCTTTGTCGCTGCTGTATGTGGCCATTCCGCCACGTTTTGTCCCCAGATGCGAGTTGTAGTCAGTGCCATAGAACAAGTCGGTCTTGCAACTTTTGTTGGAAATTGTCCCGAAAAAACCTCCCATTTGAAATGCTGTTTGCTGTATAATGATTGAATTAAGGTGCAAAAATAATAGAAAAAACGCTTTCGCTGCGGACTTGCGGCGGTCTAAAGTGTTGCCGGTTGCCGCGGTTGCGGTGTGCGGGATGCAAAATCATTGTATGTTTTGTGCCGTGGGGTCGTATGCCATGTGGCATGGCATAGGATGTTTTTGTCGGTTGGGTCAGACCTTTTTCGGTATGCCACTGCTTGCCGGGCGCATATATGGCAAAGGCAGGCCGTGGCGGCCTGCCTTTGTGCCGGTGTGAATCTTGCTCCACGGCCTGTGTGGCCGGTGCAAGGTGTCTGCCGGGTGGTCTATTTGATGACGCCGAGCTCTTTGCCGACCTTGATGAATGCGTTGATGCACTTGTCGAGGTGCTCGCGCTCGTGTCCTGCCGAAAGCTGGACGCGGATGCGGTCCTGACCCTTGGGGACGACGGGATAGTAGAATCCTGTGACATAGATGCCCTCGTCGAGCAGGCGTGCCGCATACTCTTGCGACAGCTTGGCGTCATAGAGCATGACGGCACAGATGGCGCTCTGTGTGGGCTTGATGTCGAAGCCCGCGTCGATCATGCGTGTGCGGAAGTATTCGACGTTGTCCATCAGCTTGGTGTGCAGGGCGTCGCTCTCTTTGAGCATCTTGAACACCTCGAGGCTTGCCCCCACGACTGCGGGCGGCACTGAGTTGGAGAAGAGGTATGGGCGTGAACGCTGGCGGAGCAGGTCGATGATCTCCTTGCGGCCGGTGGTGAAGCCTCCGATGGCGCCGCCGAATGCCTTGCCGAGCGTGCCTGTCATGATGTCGATGCGGCCGTAGGTGCCGAACAGCTCATTGACGCCGTGTCCTGTCGCGCCTACCACGCCTGCCGAGTGGCATTCGTCCACCATGACCAGTGCGTCATATTTCTCGGCCAAGTCGCATATCTTGTCCATCGGTGCGACGTTGCCGTCCATCGAGAAGACCCCGTCGGTGACGATGAGCCTGAACCGCTGTGCCTGTGCCTCTTGCAGGCATTTCTCCAATTCGCCCATGTCGGCGTTGGCATAGCGGTAGCGCTTTGCCTTGCAGAGACGCACGCCGTCGATGATCGATGCGTGGTTGAGGGCGTCTGATATGATGGCATCCTGCTCGCCGAGCAATGGCTCGAACACTCCCCCGTTGGCATCGAAGCATGCGGCATAGAGGATGGTGTCCTCGGTCTTGAAGTAGTCGCTGATGGCAGCTTCGAGCTGCTTGTGTATGTCTTGCGTGCCGCAGATGAAGCGCACCGACGACATGCCGTAGCCCCTGCGGTCGATCATCTCCTTGGCAGCATCCATGAGGCGTCTGTTGTTGGACAGCCCGAGATAGTTGTTGGCGCAGAAGTTGAGCACCTTTTTGCCCTTGACAGTGATTTCTGCCTGTTGCTGGCTCTCGATGAGCCTCTCGTTCTTGTAAAGCCCTGCCGAGCGTATGTCGGCGAGTGTCTGTGACAAGTAGTCTTTTATCTTCCCGTACATATTAATAGTGTTTTTTATGGGTTTGGTCTCTTTGGTCCTGCCGGCGAAGCATGGACGCGTTATGGGCGGGTCATGCCTGCCGGCAGGCAGTGCAAAATTGGAGATTATTTTCATCAAAAGCAATTGTGCAATGACCCCAAATCGAAAAATATCTATACTTTTGTGCGGTTTGACAAAACCATTGGAAGTAGTGAAGGAAAACCTTTAATAAAATACTTGCACGATGAAGAAGATTTTGGTCATAGGCTCTACCGGTCAGATCGGTTCTGAGCTGACAATGGAGTTGAGGAAACGTTATGGCAGCGACAATGTCGTGGCCGGATATATCCCGGGTGCCGAGCCGAAAGGCGAACTCAGAGACTCAGGCCCGTCTGAACTGGCCGACGTGACACGCCCCGACGAGCTGTCGGTGGCGATAAAGAAGCATGGCATCGACACGGTCTACAACCTCGCAGCGCTGCTCTCAGTCGTCGCCGAGTCCAAACCTCTGCTGGCATGGAAGATAGGCATCGACGGCCTGCTCAATATCCTCGAGCTGGCACGCGAGCACCATTGCGCCGTCTTCACGCCGAGCTCCATAGGCTCATTCGGCATCAGCACACCGCATTGGATGACCCCGCAGGACACTGTCCAGAGACCACGCACCATGTATGGAGTGACCAAGGTGACGACAGAACTGCTCAGTGACTACTATCACACCAAATATGGGGTGGACACACGCTCGGTGCGCTTCCCCGGAATCATATCCAACGTGACACCTCCGGGCGGTGGCACGACAGACTATGCCGTCGATATCTACTATTATGCAGTGCGCGGCGAGGACTTCGTCTGCCCCATCAAGGAAGGCACATTGATGGACATGATGTATATGCCCGATGCCCTCAATGCAGCGATAACACTCATGGAAGCCGACCCGGCAAAACTCGTGCACCGCAACAGCTTCAACATCGCTTCGATGAGCTTCGGGCCGGAAGAGATATACAATGAAATCAGGAAGCATAAACCTGACTTCAAGATGACATATGCGGTCGATCCGCTCAAACAGTCGATAGCCGAGTCATGGCCAGACAGGATGGATGACTCTTGCGCACGCGACGAGTGGGGGTGGCGTCCGACCTACGATCTTGCTTCGATGACTGTCGATATGCTTGACAAGCTGTCGGCCAGGCTTTTGAAGTGACTATTTGTGTTTTAAATATCAAAATGAAAATCAAATTCTGCCAGGCCATGGCCGTCATTGCGGCCTTGGCTTTGGCTTCTTGTCAAGGCGGCAGGGTGGGCAGCAGTGATGATGCCGGCTCGCCGGTGTCTGTCTCGGGAGTGCAGGAGGCAGAGCCGATCGATTATGATGCGCTCAATGTAGACAGCTCGTTCTACGATTTTATCTATCTGTTCAAGTCTGACAGCGTCTTCCAGCGTATGCGGATAGTCTTCCCGCTCGAATACAATGACATCTCGGCACGGCGGAGCATCGCTGCGGACAGTTGGCGGTTTGACTCGCTGTTGTTGCAGAATGTCTATTACACCATACTCAACGACCGGCTGAATTCGCTCGATGAACAGTTTGACATGAATGCCGGCGAACTGACCTTGCGCGAGATTTACACGTGTGACAGCATCGTAAAAAATTATCATTTTGCGAAAGTCGATGGCAAGTGGTGTCTGGAGAGCATCGGCATCCTGACGACAGAGGGGCTGCAAGGGTCGTTCCTCGCATTTTATGAGCAATTCATCAATGATTCGGTCTTCCAGTGTGAGCATGTGGACAAGCAGTTGCAGTTTGTCACGTATGACGAAGGCGACGACTATGAGGTCATTGATGACTTCATCACCCGCCAGCAGTGGCCGAGTTTCCGCCCCGACCTCCATGCTGATGTCATATCCGGCTTCGACTGCACCGAGACACGCGGGGCATCCGGCAAGATGATTGTCACCCTTGTCAAGATTGATGCCGGATACAACATCCGTCTCTATTTCCGCCGCAGCGGTGTGAAGGGATGGATGCTTTACAAGTATGAGAATTTAAGCGTTTGACCATGATAACCGAGCACCGTGACTTCCAGCTGCGTCCTTACAATACTTTCGGCATTGAGGCGAGGGCGGCAGAGTTTATTGACTATACCGATGCGCGCGACCTGTCTGACATATTCCCGTTGGCGGGCGTTGCCAGATGGCTGCACATAGGCGGTGGCAGCAATCTGCTCTTCACCCGCGACTATGACGGACTGGTGCTGCACTCGTCGGCCACCGGTGTCGAGGTGGTGGCAGAGGATGATGAGACTGTCGATGTGCGTGCATGTGCCGGATTGGGCTGGGATGACTTCGTGTCGATGTGCGTAGGGCGCGGGTGGACGGGAGCCGAAAACCTGTCGCTCATCCCCGGCGAGGTCGGCGCCAGTGCGGTGCAGAACATCGGTGCCTACGGGGTCGAAGCCTGCGACCTCATCCGCCGCGTCGAGACATTTGATACCGAGAATCGTTGTCACCGCACCTTCGGGGTCGGTGAGTGCGGATACTCCTATCGTGACAGCCGTTTCAAGCATGAGCGACAATATATTGTCACCCACGTCACCTACCGCCTGTCGAAGCAATTCAAGCCCGACTTGTCCTACGGGAATCTGTCATCAATCTTAGCCGGGCAGGAGGACAGGCTCACCCCCGCCGCGCTCCGTGAGGCCGTCATCGGCATCCGCCGTGCCAAATTGCCAGACCCGGAGGTGACCGGCAATGCGGGCAGCTTCTTCATGAACCCTGTGGTGAGTGAGGACAAGTACCGCCAGCTGTTGTCCGTCTACCCGTCAATGCCGGCTTATAAAGTGGCCGGCGGCGTGAAGCTCCCTGCCGGTTGGCTTATTGACCGGTGTGGATGGAAAGGCCGCTCGCTCGGCCGTGCCGGTGTCCATCCCAAGCAGGCACTCGTGCTGGTCAATCTCGGTGGGGCGACGGCCGAAGACATAATGCGGCTGGCTGCGACGATTGAGGCCGATGTGGCTGACAAATTCGGAGTGGCCATCAAGCCCGAAGTCAATTACATCTGAGCCTGCCGGCCACCCGCGCAGAGCCTGCGTCAGCCGATCATCTTACATCATTCAGCCGGTGTCCGAGTTCGCACACGGCCGTCTCTGCCGATATGCCTGATGCGGCCATGCCGTCGGGCGTGAAGAGTGCTATCGCCGCATCCAGCCGCCTGAGTGCAGCTTCGTCGCCATCGGCAGCAAACTCTCGGCGGAGTATGTGAATCTTCTCGCACATCTGCAGCCCTTCGAGCAGACGTTCAAACCTGATGCTCGACATCGGCCCGGGATAGATGCAGTAGGTGTCGCCCGCCGCCCACGTGTGGAAGCGTGAGTCGCGCAGCGGGTCATCCGTCCAGCTCATGACAGACCACCTCAGGTAGCCGTCATAGCCCCCTGCGACTGTGTGGACAGCCGTCCACGCCGCTTCTGCCGGGGGTGAGAAAGTGAATATGTTGGGGAATGCCTCGGTGCAGCATGTGTAGTAGGCGCTGGTCTGCCCCTTGGCACGCCTGTCGGCAAGCACTGCGGGCGGATAGTCCTGCCCGAAGGGGATGCACAGGTAGTCCAAGTCCGCCTGTATCTCTGAGTGGTAGTTGCCGGCCAGCGCTATCTTGTATTCCGGGTCGGCTTCTTTGATCACCGAGATGGCGGCTTGCATGGCATCGAGCGGCCGCTCGTCCATGGAGATATAGGTCTTGTCAAACCATCCCTTCTGGCGCAGGTGGCGTGCGAAATCACGCAGGAATGGCAACCAATAGTCGCTGAACGCCGTGTCGCCCGGCTCTGCCTTGACAAACATCACACGTGACGTCGCTTGGTCATAGTAGTCGAATGACAAAGCCCATGGCACCATCGTGTAGCAACTGATGCGCCCGTCGATGCCGCACTCGTCAGCCATGAATGTCACCCAGCGGTCAAACACCGTGTAGTCATAGCTCCACGTGCCGTCGATGTGCCGTGTCTTGCCCACCATGCTGTCATAGTGGTCGCGGGTCTGCCCGTCCCACGGGCGGTGCATGATGCTGGCCGTCACCGACCGCTGCCCTGCGCGGGCGAGCATCTGCATGATGGGGCGCATGGCGGCAAAGTGTGCGTCGCTCCACAGCGGGACGCCATAGTAGCGTGCCACGGCATAGGGGTTTTGCCACAGGTCGAGGTCGGTGTGCCACTGCGACGGGTGTGGCAGCGTGTGCTCCAGCACCTCCAGCTCCAGCCTCAGTCTCATCGGCTTGAGGCCTTCGCCGCTGACGGTCACGGTGCTGTGGTAGGTGGCCGGTGCGGCATCGCGCGGCACCTCTATCGTGAGCCACAGCGGGCGTGTCGTCTCGGCCTCTATCCTCACGTCGGTGAGGGGCGAGATGGGGTCGGCCACGAGCAGCGAGTCCCATTGTGTCTTGTCGGGGCGGTGTCCGCATCCTCCATTGCCGTCTTTGTTGAGTTCGTCGGTCATCACATATTTGACCCAGCCGGCCTTGATGCTCCCGTCGGGCAGTGCCGTGCGTCCACGCTTGAGCGGTGATGCCGTGGCATGCACCGTGCCGAGGTCGCGCTTTGTCCACAGGACTGCCTGCGCCGAGACCCTTTCGCCGCGCCATGCCTTGAGCTTTATCACTTCGTTTGTCTCTATTGCCGGCGGCGCGTGGTGCGCATGGCGTGTGTCGGTGGTCGCCCAGCTCAGGCGCACGTCGCGGCTCATTGCCGCCCACGTGTCGCTGTGGTTGTCGCGGTCGGGGTCGGGCAGCTCGGCATAGCCGAATATCTCTGCCGCGAGGCTGTCGGGGCCGGGGCT
>DWUP01000019.1 GCA_020012075.1 Candidatus Avibacteroides avistercoris | reverse complement strand
CCCCGTGGGGTCGTATGCTATCCGGATGTCATCTGATGCCGCAGGCTGTCCCGCCGTGGGGCGTGCTCCATGCCCCACGGCCACAAAACTGCCGCATTGCTTGGCTCGATAGCTATATTTTGTCTTATTTTGCACCCAAAAACGTCGTGAATCTGATCATTGACATAGGCAATACGGCTGCAAAACTGGCCATCTTCGATGCAGGGCAGCTTGTCGAGGTCGTCCACACCGACAACCTTACGCTCGCCGGGCTTGCCCCGCTGGTCGTCAGATATGGCAATGCCATCGTGAGGGCTGTCGTCTCGACCGTCATCGACCTGTCAAGCGAAGCCTCGGCCCGGCTGTCGTGCCTGCCGTGTGCCTGTCTGCATATCGACAGCAGCACTGCACTGCCTGTCACCAACCTCTATGAGACTCCCGCCACCCTTGGCAATGACCGCATAGCAGCGGTCGTCGGGGCCAATGCGCAGGCTCCCGGCCGTGACATACTGGTCATCGACTCGGGCACGTGCATAACCTATGATTTCGTCGATGCCGGGGGGCATTTTGTCGGGGGCAATATCTCGCCCGGCATCGCCATGCGTTTCAGGGCACTCAACACCTTCACGTCGCGCCTGCCGCTGGTCGAAGCGCGGGGCAGGATGCCCGACACGGGCAAGGACACTGACACAGCCATCAGGCTGGGTGTGATGCGCGGAGTGGAATATGAGGTCAATGGATATGTGTCGGCCTATGCCGCCAAGTATCCCGGGCTTTTGGTTTTTTTAACTGGCGGTGATGCGTTTTCTTTTGAAGTACAGTCAAAAAGTGAGATATTTGCAGATAAATTTTTGGTATTAAAAGGTCTAAACAGAATTCTTGAATATAATGCACCGCATATTTAGAGCCGCACTTTCGCTGGTGGCGACCTTGGCCTGTACGGTGGCCTATGCACAAGACGACACCCCGATAGCCAGCATCAATTCACCCTATTCAATGTATGGCTTTGGCTCTATGGCGGACCAGTCTACGGTAGGCCGGCGTGGCATGGGCGGCGTGGGCTATGCAATCAATGACGGTTCGTCAATCAATCTCAAAAACCCTGCTTCGTATGCGGCAATCGACTCATTGACGATGCTGATTGATGCCGGCATCTCGCTGTACACGACCCGCCTGAGCAATGGCACGACATCGACGAGTGCCAAGAACGCTTCTTTCGACTATGTGGCGCTTCAGTTCCGCCTCTGCAAGGGGTTGGGGGTGGCGCTTGCCTATCTGCCTTTTTCCAAGGTGGGTTATAATTTCAGCACGAGCGAACGCGTGAACAATAGTCAGGCTCCCGGGATAGACTTCGGATCCAACACCTACTCTTATACCGGCACAGGAGGATTGCAGCAGCTCATGCTCGGGCTGGGATGGCGTCCGTTTGACGGACTCTCGATAGGCGTCAATGCTTCATTCATGCATGGCACTATCGACCGCACGCTGTCAGTGTCATCGACCAATACCAGTTCCTATGGTTTTACGCGCACCCAGCAGCTCAAGGTCAAGGATTATAAGATAGACTTCGGTCTGCAATACGCCAAGGCGGTAAAGGAGCATCATAGAATAGGCGTCGGCCTCTTCTATTCGATGGGGCACGACATGAATTCAGACGCCACGATAGCTTACCTCAAGAATTCTTCGTCTTCGGTTATTTCCTATGATGAAGCGAGCGTGGCCGGCGGTGTCGCGATGCCGCACATCTTCGGCGGCGGCCTGTCATACACTTATGACGACCGTCTGACCGTGGCTGCTGACTACACGATGCAGATGTGGGGTGACAAGGCGTTCCTCGGCAGTAAGGCGATGACCGACCGCAGCATATATAATATAGGTGCAGAATATGTGCATGACACCAAGTCCAAGCGTTATCTCTCGACCATACGCTATCGCGTGGGCGCATACTATTCAGACCCCTATGTGATGATCAATGGCCACAAGGGTGCCCGCGAATGGGGCGTTTCGCTTGGCTTTGCCTTCCCGCTCGTGCAAAACAAGTCACTGGTGCAAGTGAGCGGACAATATGTCAAAGTCTCGTCGTCGGCAGAGGCTATCGGTCTTGATGAAGATATGTTCAAAATCAGCGTCGGCATCACTTTCAACGAACGCTGGTTTATGAAGATGAAAGTGAGATGACGGCTGCCGACCTTTGTCAATATGGCAGCGCCTGTCATGAGGCGTGATGCTGTCGATTATGAATGTGATGAAATCAAGTCTGAGACACAGATCGAGCGTGGCCGCAGCCCTCTTGCCGCTGATTGTGGCAACAGTCGTGTGCGGTGTCTCGTCTTCTTGTTCCAAGAACAAGCAGCTTGTCACCGATGCCGTGACAGAACGTGACTCAATGCCCGTGATGACGACACTCGACGTCACGTCCTTTATTTCAGATTCAGGTATAATAAGGTATAAGATTGTCGCGAGCGAATGGCAGATGTTTGACCGTCGTAAACCGCCATTCTGGGCCTTTGAAAAAGGTCTTTACGCCGAGAAGTTTGACACCCTCCACAATGTCGAAGCGCGCATCAAGGCAGACACAGCCTATTATTACACCGACACCGAGGTGTGGACGTTGATCGGCAATGTGCATATCGAGAGCACCAGAGGGGAGACCTTTGACACTCAACTGATGAATTGGAATCAAAAGACGCATCGCGTCTATTCAGATCATTATATCCGTATAGTCCAGCCCGAACGCATCATCGAGGGCAAGGGCTTTGATTCCAATGATCAAATGACGGAATATGTGATAGACAGTATACAAGGCATTTTTTATGTGGATGAGTCGGAGGAAGACTCGACGCAAAACGACAATAAACAGGACACGACATGGACAACATCTATTGGGGACTCGTCGTCACGGTAGTGCTAATGGCATTCTTCTCGGCAATGTGGATGGCATTTTCGGCCTCCAACAAACTGCAATATGAACTGGCCAAGAAAGAATTGACCGAACGCTCGGCCATGTTGGCGCGCATCTTTGCCTCGCCGGGGATGTTCGTCTCGGCCATGTTGGCGGGCTATATCTTGTCGATGGTCGTTTTTATCATGCTTCTCGCTTCGCTGGCGGGACGTCTTGCACCATCGCTCCCGGCTTGGATGAGTGTCACTGCATGGCGGTTTGTCTTGCTGTTTGTCATTGCGTCATTTGTCGTGGCTGTCATAGGCAAGCTCCTGCCGAGACTGCTCATCACACTCAATCCTCTTGTGACCCTTCGCATATTCTCGCCTCTCTTGTGGTGCTTTTACAAAATATTGAGGCCTGTGGCCGTGGCAATGTCGGCTTTGTCTGCATTCATCCTGAGGATATTCGGTGTGAAGCATGCACACGGGGCCACATCCAAGGCCTTTTCGCGTGTGGATCTTGACAATTTCGTCAAGAGCGGCATCGATGCGGCCGAAGATGACGAGCATGTGGACGAGGAGGTGAAGATATTCAGCAATGCCCTCGACTTCTCAGAGGTCAGGGCAAGGGATTGCTGTGTGCCACGCACTGAAATAGTAGCCATAGACAAGGATGCTACGTTGGATGAACTCAGGACGATGTTTGTCGAGTCAGGCATTTCAAAAATCATAGTAATAGACGGCGACATCGACAATGTCGTGGGATATGTCCATTCGTCAGAGATGTTCCGGTGCAAATCATCTGACTGGTCGGCTTCAATCCAAGCCATTCCTATAGCTCCGGAAACCATCACAATCAATCGTCTGTTGAAACTTCTCAAGCAGGAGCACAAGAGCATTGCCGTGGTGGTCGATGAGTTTGGTGGCACTTCGGGCATTATAACCATAGAGGACATAGTGGAACAGATCTTCGGGGATATTGAGGACGAACACGACACTATCAACTATGTCTGCCGGCGTACAGCACGAGGTGACTATGTCATCTCCGCCCGTATGGCTGTCGATAAGGTAAATGAGCTGTTGGGCCTTTCGTTGCCCGAGTCGGATGACTATGTGACAGTGGGAGGTCTAATCCTCGAAAGCTATCAGGGTTTCCCCAAAGTGAATGAGGAGGTGCGCATAGGACGCTTCGTTTTCAAGATTATCAAGTTGTCGGCGCGTAAAATCGAGCTTGTCAAACTGAGAGTGGAATGATGGCATTGACAACTTTTTTTTATTCTTCGCACCCTGTTACATTGTTTTTTGTATCTTCGTGCGCTAATAATGGCTTGTTGAGCACAGAAACAAATAAAACAAATATATATTAATGGCAACTTTACAATCAATTAGAAGCAAAGGACCCCTATTGGTGGTAGTAATCGGGGTGGCATTGTTGGCATTCCTGGCTGGAGATTTCTTTAAGGTATTCCAGACACACAGCAATAAAACGAATGTGGGCAGTGTGGATGGCGAATCGTATTCAGTCATGGATTTCCAGCAGAGAGTGAATGAAGAAGCAGAATCTTATAAGGCAAGGACAGGACGCTCCCTGAATGACCGTGAGATGTCACAAGTCCGTGACCAAGTGTGGCAGGCGTTTGTCCTCGAGCAGTTAGTCAATGAGCAGGCAAGCAAGTTGGGACTCGTCGTAACCGATGATGAACTGCAAAACGTTATCGAGGCCGGCGTCAATCCTATCCTGATGCAGGCACCCGTCGGGGTCAATCCCCAGACCGGCAGGTTTGACAAAGACATCTTGAAGGAGTTCCTTGTCAATTACAGCACACAGCGTTCGCAGATGGATCCGCAGATGGCACAGATGTATGACATGCTGCATTCTCAATGGTTGTCTTTTGAAGCCGATTTGCGGTTGCAGCTTCTCGTGCAGAAATACCAGTCTCTGATTGCCTCATCGATGCTCTCAAACACAGTCGAGACTGAATACATGCAGGAGGGACGCACTACCCAGTATGATGCTCTCTATGCCGCATACCCTTACAGGAGCATGCCTGACTCTGCTGTCACTGTCACAGATGCTGACCTCAAAGTGCTCTATGACAAATATCGTGAATCGCGCTTCAAACAGGCAGAGGAGGGATGCGACATCAAGTATGTCCAAGTGACCATTACCGCAAGTGACAAAGACAAGGCAGACCTGCTCCAGAGAATGACAGAGACTGCATCGACACTCAGAGGCAAAGTAGATAATTATTTTGCACAAGTCCGTGCAAATGAGTCTACCGAGACCTATGTCGATATGCTCAGGACCAAGGATGCATTCCCACGTGATGTGACTTCACGTCTCGACACTGTCGCAGTCGGCGAGGTCGTAGGCCCATATATGAATGTAGGTGACAATACTTATAATGTATTCAAGCTGATAGCCAAGAGCAATCAGGCCGACTCGGTCAATTTCCGCAACATCGTCGTCGCACGTCCTACCCAAGAGGCTACACAGGCATTGGCCGACAGCATTATGACAGCAGTCAAGGGCGGTGCAGACTTCAACGCGCTGGCTGACAAATACAATGGCCCCGGCCAGCCGCAGTGGGTATATTCTGCACAATTCAATGCAGGCATCGACGAGCAGAATGCAAAATACTTCTCAGAACTCTTTGCGGCAGCCGAGGGTGCGCTTTATCAATCCAAGGTAAGCGACATGACAGTCATCACCAAAGTGTTTGAGAAGCGCGGCTCTAAAGAAAAATACAATTTGGCAATCGTCAAGTGCCCTATCACATTCAGCGATGAAACATATAGCGCCGAATATAACAAGTTCAGTCAATTCGTGGCAGGCAACCAGACTATTGATGCCATCACCGCCAATGCCGAAGCTGCCGGCTATCGCGTTCAGGAACAGCGCGACTTGTTGAGCTCGGGTTACGGCATAGGCAATGTCGCCAACAGCCGCGAAGCACTGCGCTGGGCGTTCAATGCAGAGGTGGGTGACGTGTCACAGGTCTTCGAATGTGGTGACGACAACAACACAATGCTTGTCCTTGCCCTCACCGGCCGTCACGAAAAAGGCTATCTCGCCTTCGATTATGTCAAAGACCAGCTCCGCCCCGAAGCGATCCGCGACAAAAAAGCCGAGAAGATTATGGCTGATTGGAAAGCCCGCAACCTCACATCCATCGATGCTTACAAGTCATTGCCCGACGTGGTCTGCGACACACTCAAGAAGATAACATTCGCCGCACCTGTCAATGTGATGCGCATCGGCGGTGGTGAGTATGTCCTCAACGGCCTCGCAGCCAAGTCACAACTCAACCAACTCACACAACCGGTCAAGGGAAATGCCGCAGTCTATGTCCTCGACGTCTATTCGACCAACAAGACCAACGAGAACACCAATGATGAAAATGAACTGCGTATCATCTCAATGACCTATCAGAGGAGCGCGTCTGCCATCTTCAGCGACCTCGTGGACAAGGCAGACATAGAGGACGAGCGTTACCTCTTCTTCTGAATGTTTCAGTATTATAATCAGATGCGCAGTCCCGGTGAGGGGCTGCGCATCTGTTTTTACCAATTAAAGACCAATGCCCAATGATAGTAAGATTATTCGAGAGAGATACCAACTTACGTGACGTCCTCAAGGTCGTCAGCGTCCTGCGTGACGGCGGACTCATCATCTATCCCACCGACACGGTCTATGCCATCGGCTGCGATGCGATGAACGTCAGGGCTGTCGAGCGGATATGCGCCCTCAAAGGGGTGAATCCCGCCAAGCACAACCTGTCAATCGTCTGCCCGGACTTGTCGGGTGTGGCCGAATATGCCAAGGTCAGCAATGCCGCTTTCCGCCTGATGAAGGCCTGCCTGCCCGGCCCCTTCACGTTCATACTGCCGACGGGAAGCCGTCTGCCCAAGATATACAAGAACAAAAAGGAGGTCGGTGTCCGCGTCCCAGACAGCAATATCGACCGCATGATAACTGTCGAACTCGGCAACCCCCTGCTGTCAATGTCGCTGCATGATGATGACGAAATCATAGAATATTCGACAGATCCCAGTCTCATCGCCGAGCGATATGCCGACAGCGTGGATTTGATTGTCGATGGAGGCGAGGGAGGCGTAGTCCCATCGACAGTCATCAGTTGCCTTGACGACGATTTCACCATTGTCAGGCAGGGCAAGGGCGAGGTGCAGCTCTGAGCCGCCGCACCCCGGCCGTGCCGCCATCCAGTCGGCACTGCCGGGTGCCAATTGCCGGACGGCTGCTCACGCCAGACCAT
>DWUP01000191.1 GCA_020012075.1 Candidatus Avibacteroides avistercoris | reverse complement strand
CGCATCGCCATAGCGCGCGTCAGTGTAGTGTGTGTAGGCCGCGAGCCTGCCCGCGCGGCCTACACACACTACACTGACGCGCGCTATGGCGATGCGTTCAAGGCCGAGGGCGGATTCTCGCTGGAGAGAATCGACGTGGCCAACATCAATGACACTCCGCTCAACTGGTCAGCATCGGCCGACCACTCGGGCGGGACACCGGCCCGTCCAAACTCTGTCGCCGGGCATTGCGACGCGCTCGAGCGGGCATCCTTTGCCTATGCCGGCATGATTGCCCCTGACACGTTCAGCCTCCATTTCACCACACCCCTCGACATTGCCGATGCATCCGCCGGCGGATGGTGCAGGGTCATCGGCTCGGACCGCACGGTCACGGCCACGCTGCCCGACACGGTGGGCATGGCGACTGTCGGCGTAGTGTTGTCCGCACCTTTGCCCGAGGACGAAATGCTGGCGATAAGCATAGACGGCCTGCGGCAGGTCGATGGCTTGCCCGTCATGGCCCCCGACACGATCGTGCTGGCATTGCCCCGCGAAGCCGCTGAGGGCGACATTGTGGTCAATGAGATACTATTCGACACAGACGAGGGACAGAGCGAATTTGTCGAAGTGTGCAACGTCACCGGCCACTGCATCGATCTCGACGGCATCGCCATCGTGACCATCGGCGACGACGGCAGGCCGTCGCGCAGTGCGAGGGTGAGCGAAGTGAGCCGTCTCATGCCGCCGCGCACCTATCTGGCCGTGACAGCCGACACGGCATCGCTCGGGCTGGTGTGGCATTGCCGGCCATGGCAGAGCGCGGGATGCAGCCTGCCGTCGCTGCGTGACGACGGGGGGACGCTCGCCATCCTCGATGCCGGGGCAGCGACACTCGACCTTGCCGTCTATTCGCCCGACTCCTATCCCTCGACGGCACGTCCCCCGCAGGGGATTTCGCTCGAGAAAATCCATCCGTCCATGGCATCCGGCAATCCTGCCAACTGGCTGCCGGCCACTGCCGAATGTGGCTATGCCACGCCGGGACGCACCAATTCGCAATATGTCGCGCCGGGCGACCCGTCAGGCGGCGGGACTTTCGGCCTCGCATGTGACTATTTCACCCCTGACGGCGACGGTGACAACGACGCCGCCCTGCTGCACTACCGCTTGCCCGCGGGAGGCTGGACGGCCGATGTCACCGTCTATGACAGCCGCGGGCGGGTAGTGGCGCGTCCCGTCATGGGAGAGACTCTGGCCGGACAAGGCACGATCGTCTGGAACGGGACTGACGACGACGGCCAAATCCTCGGGCAAGGCATCTATGTCATCCTCATCCACACATTCGATGCACAGGGACAAAAAATCTCGAAGAAGCTGGCCGTGGCCATCAACTGAGTGCCCGGCCGCCATGGCATACGATGACATCACCAATACCTCAGACCCTATGGCCGATAGCATACGACCCTATGCCCGCTTGGGTAGTATGCCATCGCACGCAGCATAGTATGCCGTCGAGGCAAGCCCTCGGCCCGTCACTTGCCGAGCCGCATGTAATGCATGCGTTCATCCCTGTCAAACCGCTCGATGGCATAGCGCAACGTCGTGCGCGACATATCACCGGCGTGGCGGTCAAGGAAGGCCGTGAGGCGCCCCTTGTCCTTCTTGCCCACCTCGCGCAGCACCCAGCCGCACGCCTTGCGGATCAGGTCCTCGCGGTCGCCGAGCAACATCGTGCAGATGCCGATGGCATCGTCCACCTCGCCATGCCTGACCATCCACAGCGTCGAGACCACGGCTATCCGCCTACGCCACATCGACTCTGAGGCCGCCAGCATGACGAGGACAGACCTGTCGCCGCCGTCCATCAGCTGCGGCCCGATGATGTATTGGCACGAGAGGTCCACGAGATCCCAGTTGTTGATGCGGTCGGTGACGGTGAGGTAGAAGTCATATATCTCCCTCTGCCGCGCCGCATCACCGCGCTTGTATTGCTCGACGAGCACCAGCAGGGCGCACAGCCGCACCTCATGTACCGGCGACTGCAGCAGGCGGCGCACGTCGTCAAGCCCCGCGTCGAGGTGGCGGCGTGCCACCCGGCGGTTGTCAGGCACGCTCACTCCGATGAAGACGTCACCCTCACCATATTCACCACATCCCGACTTGAAGAAACTTGCCAGCACCCCGACCTTGTCAGGACGCGCAGCCTCCATCAGGTCGCGCTCGATGTCACCGGCCTTGACATTCATTCCCATAAGCTTTACCTATATACTTCTGATGGCAAATATAGGGAAAGGCGAGGGCAGAGGCAAGGGTGTGAGCTTGCTCATACCCGGACTATGCCGAGCCGCCTCCTGTATTCGTGAAACAAATATAAACATTCCCCGCGCAACCGTCCCGCCCTCGGTGCGGCAGCTGTGATGGCGTGCCATCTCTCTGCCTTGCCTTACGTTATCCTCATTCCGCCCGTGACATGGAGAGTCGCCGCCTCAAGACTTTTTTATCAAACAATGCCTGCATTGCAAAGGTTCTTTCCAATGGCGCGATGTATGGCTCTCAATGATGGGCAATTTCTGTAGGCATCATTGCCAACTGACGTTACGGTTGCAGGCATCTTGAATGAGGTAAATCATAACAGTCGAAAAACGCATTTTAGCCTATCGTCGTGACAGTATAAGTCTTGCCATCTGATTATTACATAATATAATTAAGGTGTGGGACTGTATCTTTGCCACATCATGTGGAGGATAAAATATCAATGACACTTTTTCCGGCGGGTATGACTCTACATCGTAAAACTTGGGCACGAGGAGCTGTCACCACAGTCCGGCATCGCTCCCAACTGTAAATATGGTCTTTCGGCGTGAAATATGAAACTTGATTGACAAAAGCGCGATGTGCAATTGTCAAAATCACCGTATCATACGGGCATGGCATTGTACCCCGCC
>DWUP01000190.1 GCA_020012075.1 Candidatus Avibacteroides avistercoris | reverse complement strand
GTGATGGATTCTGTCAGGTGCAAGGATGAGGGTTCGGCGACCCTGCCTCCCGGAATCTGAATACGTCCTACGTGCATGAGTCCGTTGAGGAATGTCCCGGCAGTGACAATCACACATTTTGCCCGCATGGTCACGTCGAAATCTGTCCGCACGCCGCGCACTTGTCCGTCTTCGACGATGATTTCCCTCACTGAGTCTTGCCATATCTCAAGGTTGGGTGTATGGTCGAGGATGGTACGCCATTCCCAAATGTATTTTGCACGGTCGCATTGTGCCCGCGGACTCCACATTGCGGGGCCTTTGGAGCGATTGAGCATGCGGAATTGCAACGATGTTTTGTCTGTGACAATGCCCATATAGCCTCCGAGCGCATCGACTTCCCTCACGATTTGTCCTTTGGCGATGCCTCCGACGGCGGGATTGCAGCTCATCTGGGCTATTTTGTTCATGTCCATTGTCACGAGGCAGGTTTTCGAACCGAGGTTGGCAGCAGCCGTTGCCGCTTCACATCCGGCATGTCCGGCCCCGATGACTATCACATCATAGTTGAATTTCATTGTCTGGGGATTGTTTATCGGTAGCAAAATTAATAAAAATGGATGCCAAAAGAAAACGGGCAGGAAATCCTCCCGCCCGTGGCAATGTCTGTACAGCCCTTTGGCCGCGCCTTCAGAATGGGAACAGCAGTGGCAGGACAAACACCATCACGATGCCCATTATGATTTGCAGCGGCAGGCCGACCTTGACGTAATCCATGAAAGTGTATTGCCCCGCGTGCATGACCAGTGCGTTTGGCGGGGTGGAAAACGGCGAGGCAAAGCACATGCTTGCGCCGACAGCCACGGCAAAGAGCAGTGGCACGGGGCTGACGCCCATCTGTACGGCGCTCTGCATTGCGATGGGAGCGAGCAGTACGGCGGTGGCAGTGTTGCTGATGAACATCGTTAGCAGCGATGTGGTGAAATATACGCCTGCCATGAGTGCGAAGGGACCATAGTCGCCAAGCCAGCTGACGAGCGAATTGGATATAAGTGCCGAGGCTCCCGTCTTTTCCAAAGCATTGGACATGGGCAGCATTGCGGCGATGAGGACCACGCTTTCCCAGTTTATGGTATTATATGCGGCCTCGACATTGCGGAAGCAACCGGTCAATACCATGAGCAAGGCAGCTATCATCACTGCTGTTACGGGAGCGACGGGTATGAAGTCAAAGACCATCATGGCTATCATCAGCAGCATGATGACAGCTGCAATCGGGGCTTTGTAGTCGAGTGTTACCTTTGCGGCTTCGGCCAAGGGCTGGCCGAGGACCACCCAGTCGGCATCTTCCCTGCTTATCCGTTCTATGTTGGCCCAAGTGCCTTGGACGAGCATTACGTCGCCTCCGTGCACTTGGGTATTGCCAAGGTCCTGCAGCAAATATTCGTTTTTGCGGCGTATGCCGAGCACATTGACGTTGAACTTGTTGCGGAAATCGATTTCTTTGACCGTCCGGTTACTGAGGCGGGAGTTTGGCATGATTAATATCTCGGCTATCCCGATGTCATAAAAGTCCAGAGAGCCCGATGCCCCGTCGGCTTCCTCGGTGGTGTGCCCGTCAATGATGGCCAGTGAATAGTCATCTGCGAAGCGGCTCACGTTGTCGAAGTCGCCCATGACATACAGCATGTCGCCGGCACTCAGTGCCGTGTCTTGTGAGGCCATGCGTTGTGTGATGGTCTTCAGGAATCTGTGCTTGCTGCTGTCGCCCCTGCGGATTTCGAGTATGTTGAGTGAATATTCGCGGCGGACATCCAGTTCCATCACCGTCTTGCCGAGCAGGGTGGAGGTGTCATTGACCTGCACTCTGAAGAGGTTGCTGCTGATGCCATATTCTTTTATGAGTTCCTGCATCGTCTTGCCTGTCCTCTTTGCCTTCTTTTTCTCTTTGTTTGAGAGGAACAGTTTGCTCAGCGGCATCAGCACCAGAATGCCTACGGCGAGGCACACCAGTCCCACGGGGAGGAATGAGAAGAAAGACAGCTCCCCGTAGCCTCCTGAGATGAGTGCTTCCTGTATGACAAGGTTGGGCGGCGTACCGATGAGTGTCATCATGCCTCCCATGCTGCTGGCAAAGGCCAGTGGCATCAGCAGTCTGCCCGGCGACGTGCCTGCGCTCGCTGCAAGGCTCACGACGATCGGGAGCATCAGTGCCACTGTGCCGGTGTTGCTCACGAATGCACCTATTGCCGCCGTGACCAGTATGACGAGCAGCAGCAGTCTCCTCTCGCTTTTTCCGGCCAGTTTGAGCAGGCGAGAGCTGATCATCTTGGCAAGTCCCGTCTGGAAGATTGCACCTCCGACGACAAACAGCCCGACCATCATGATTACCACCGAGTTTGAAAAGCCCGACAGGGCCTCTTCGGGAGTGAGGATATGGAAGATGAGCAGCGAGGCGAGGGCGCACAGCGCCACTATGTCCGAGCGTATTTTGCCATTGACAAACAGGATGGCGGCTATGATCAGGATAATGATTGTCGTCCACATGGGCAGGAGTTTTGATGGTTAATGTTTGATTAAGTCTCTCATAGTCTGGTGCGTATGTCTGTGCGGCATGGCATGTCAGATGGTCTTCACCAGATGGCAAAGTGATAAACAAAAAGCCTTGGAAAGTTTCCCTCCAAGGCTTCTGTCGTTGGACTACCTGGATTCGAACCAAGACAAACAGAACCAAAACCTGTTGTGCTGCCATTACACCATAGTCCAAACAGTGTAGCTTCGTTTCAAAAGCGGTGCAAAGATAATGTCTTTGCACAAAAGGCCAAAATGTTTTTATGATTTTTTCACCTTTCGGAGTTCCATATCTTGTTGAACTTCATATACCATCATCCCGGCAAGAGATGTGATGGCACGGGGGCTTGTATCTTATTTTTTATATCTTTGCCTCAAATGTTTGACATAACAAAACCTCAGAAAATATGAATAGAATACAAACTGCGATTGTCACGGCTGCTATTTCGCTTGCTGCAGTGGCTCAGGAGCCGGTGGATTGGGTCAATCCGTTCATCGGTTCCGCCAATTTCGGCACTACCAATCCCGGTGCCATTTGTCCCACAGGCATGATGTCGGTCGTCCCGTTCAATGTGATGGGGTCGGCGGACAACAAGTATGACAAAGACGCGCGATGGTGGTCTACACCGTATACGAGCGAAAATTGTTTTTTCACCGGCTATGCCCACACGAGCCTGAGTGGCGTCGGCTGTCCCGACATGGCCTCGCTGCTCTTGATGCCGACGACGGGCGAGCTGGTAGTGGACTATCGTGACTATGGCAGCAAGTATGTGGACGAGCGGGCAGAGCCGGGATACTACTCAAACCGCTTGACCAAATACAATATACTGACCGAAGTCTCCGCCACGATGCGGACCGGCATATCGCGTTTCACATTCCCGTCGGGTCAAGCCAACATACTTTTGAATCTGGGCGAGGGACTCACCAACGAGTCAGGTGCTACAGTCCGCTTCGTCAGTGACACCGAGATAGAGGGTACCAAACTGTTCGGCAACTTCAATTATTATACCCAAGCGGTCTATCCCGTCTATTTCGCCATGAGGGTCAATAAGGCTCCCAAGGCATCAGGCTACTGGAAGAAGCAGCGGCCAATGCACGGTGTCGAGGCCGAGTGGGATCCCGACCATGGGAAATATAAGGTCTACAAGCAATACCGCAAGGACATATCGGGCGATGACATAGGTGTGTGGTTTACCTATGATGCTGCCGAAGGCGAGAAAGTGGAGGTGCAGATGGCCGTCTCGTTTGTAAGCATCGAGAATGCATGGGAGAACCTCGAGGCCGAACAGCCGGCCTTCGACTTCGACAAGGTCAAGGCCGATGCCCGCGACAGCTGGAACGAGGCACTCTCGAAGATACGTGTCACAGGCGGGACTGACGAACAGAAGACGGTCTTCTATACGGCCATGTATCATCTGCAAATACACCCCAACATCCTGCAAGATGTCAATGGCGAGTATCCGATGATGGAGAGCGACCGCATCGGCGTGACTGATGCCGACCGCTATACGGTCTTTTCGCTGTGGGACACCTACCGCAACGTCCATATCCTCAACACTCTCATCTTCCCGGACCGTCAGGTGGACATGATCAATTCCATGCTCGGCATGTACAAGGAATGGGGATGGCTGCCGCGATGGGAACTCTACGGGCGCGAGACATTCACCATGGAGGGCGACCCGTCGCTGCCCGTCATCGCCGACTCTTGGCTCAGAGGGCTGAGAGGCTTTGACATAGACCTCGCATACGAGGCCATGCGCAAGTCGGCCACCACTCCGGGCAAGGACAACCCCATACGCCCGGACAACGACGACTATATCGGGCGCGGCTACATCCCGCTCCGCGAGCAGTATGACAACTCCGTCTCGCATGCTTTGGAGTACTACATCGCCGACTGGTCGCTCGGCCAGCTGGCCAAGGCTCTGGGCAAGGACGACGACTATGAGTTGTTCGACGCGCGGTCGATGGGCTACAAGCACTACTATGACAAATCCACCGGCGCGATGCGTCCCATCACCCCCGACGGCAAGTTCCTTGAGCCGTTCAACCCCAAGCAGGGTGAAAACTTCGAGCCCGTGCCCGGCTTCCACGAGGGCAGTGCGTGGAACTATACCTTCGCCGTGCCGCACGACCCGATGGGGCTCGCCAAGCTGATGGGGGGCAAACGCAACTTCGTCGCCAACCTGCAGACCATCTTCGATGACGGTCACTTCGACATGGCTAATGAGCCTGACATCATCTATCCCTACCTGTTCAGCCACTTCCGTGGTGAGGAGTGGCGCACGCAGCGCACGGTGCACGAGCTGCTGGACAAGTACTTCCGCAACGACCCGGCAGGACTGCCCGGCAATGATGACACCGGCACGATGTCCACATGGGCGATATTCAGCATGGCGGGCTTCTATCCCGACTGCCCGGGTGACCCCACCTACACGTTTACGTCACCCGTCTTTGACCGCATCGAGATCAGCCTCGACCCCGCCTACTGGGGGAATGACAAGGTGGTCCTCGAGGTGCAACGCCCGGATGGGGGCAACTCGATCTACATCGACCACATAGAAGTCGATGGCCGCCGTCATAAGGACTACACCATCAGTCACGCCGATTTCGTCAAGGCACGCCGCATCACCTTTGTGATGAAAGGCGAGTGAGCCGCGTGCCACTCACGCAGACATGTGTCCGCCCGCACGGTGCAGCATCGCCGTGCGGGCGGACTGTTTGTCAGCCGTGGCGGCGGCCTGTGCAGAGCCTGCATTCGCGCCGCGCACTCCGCACCCCATGTCGCATAATTGCCGGAGTGACGGCCGACATGCCGGTGTGTGCCGCGGCATGCGGTCGGGCATCGGCTCTCACGGCATTGTATCCCATTCAAAAAAGGTAGTACCCTGCGGGGCATGGCATTAGATGTTTTTGCCTCTGGCATTGTATGTATTTTCCCGTTGGGTCAGATGCTTTTGTGGCGGGATGGGGCATCTCGTCGTCGGCGGCGTGCTCCATTGCCCTCTATTTGCACTATCTTTGCTCCCGTCAAGTATCCAAATGGTGTAAAGCATGGTATTGAATTATATATGGATAGCGTTTTTCCTCGTCGCTTTCGTCGTGGCTGCCGTCAGGACGGTCGCATTCGGCGACACCGAGGTCTTCAACTCGATAGTCTCATCGACGTTTGTTTCGGCCGAGTCGGCCTTTAAGTTGTCCATCGGCCTCACCGGTGTGCTGACCCTGTGGATGGGCATCATGCGCGTGGGCGAGTGCGGCGGCGTGGTCAATGCGCTGGCCCGTGTGCTCAGCCCGGTGTTTTCGCGCCTTTTCCCCGGCTTGCCCAAGGGGCATCCTGTCAATGGGTCTATCTTCATGAACCTGTCTGCCAACATGCTCGGTCTGGACAATGCGGCCACTCCGCTCGGCCTGAAGGCCATGAGGGAACTGCAGGAACTCAACGGGGGCAGCGAGCGGGCGTCTGATGCCATGGTCATGTTTCTCGTGCTCAACACATCCGGGCTGACCATCATCCCGATCAGCATCATGATGTATCGCTCGCAGCTGGGCGCGGCACAGCCCACCGATGTCTTTGTCCCGATATTGATTGCCACTTTCGTCTCGACCCTTGCAGGGCTTGTGGCGGTCTGTGCGTGGCAGAAGATCAACCTCTTCAACCGCACGCTCCTGACCTTTCTGGTCGTGGTGACGCTTGTCGTGGCCGGCATCATCCGGCTATTTGCGGGCATGGACCGCGCGGCGATGGACACGTGGTCCACTCTGGTGGCCAACGTCTTCCTGTTTACCGTCATCACGGTCTTTATCATAGCGGCTGTCGTGAAGAAAGTGAATGTCTACGAAGCCTTTATCGAGGGAGCCAAGGACGGCTTTGGGACGGCGGTGAGGATTATCCCCTATCTGGTGGCCATCCTCGTGGCTGTGGGCGTCTTCCGCGCTTCGGGCGCGATGGACTGGCTCATCGACGGCATAGGCGCGCTCGTCAGGGCATGCGGGCTGGATGACGGCTTCGTGCCTGCGTTGCCCACGGCGTTGATGAAGCCGCTCAGCGGCAGCGGGGCGAGGGGACTGATGGTCGATGCCATGGAGACTTACGGAGCGGATTCGTTTGTCGGACGCCTTGTCAGCGTGATGCAGGGCTCGACAGACACGACATTCTATATCCTTGCCGTCTACTTCGGCAGCGTGGGGGTCAGACAGACGCGCCATGCCCTGCCGTGCGGACTGATAGCAGACTTCGCGGGACTGACGGCGGCCATCGTGGTGAGCTACATGTTCTTCGGGTGATGCCTCCGTGTGGCCGGGAGTGCCGAAAAAATGCCCCGCATCCGGCTGATTTACAAACTATATCCTATCTTTGTTGCATAAAAGTGCGTAATTACGCAGAAAAATGCAATAGCGATGGAGATAAGACGTGACATCTATCTGGACAAGCTCATAGCCGCCAAGCACAACGGCCTGATAAAGATTGTGACCGGCATAAGACGCTGCGGCAAGTCTTATTTGCTTTTTAAACTATTCTATGACCACTTGCGCAGCTCGGGTGTGGACGACGGCCATATAATCCGTGTGGACCTTGAGGACAGGCGCAACAAGGCTTTGCGCGACCCCGATGCGCTCATTACCTACATCGACAGCCACATGGCCGACGACGCGATGCACTATGTCATGCTTGATGAGGTGCAGAATGTCGCCGACTTCGAGGACGTGCTGAACAGCTATTTGAAAGTCACCAATGCCGACCTATATGTGACGGGCAGCAACTCACGCTTCCTGTCGCACGACGTAGTGACCAAGTTCCGTGGACGAGGCTATGAGATACGTGTCCGGCCGTTGTCGTTTGCGGAGTTTGTCTCGGCGTTTGACGGGGCACGCGAGGAGGCACTCGACCGTTATCTGACCTACGGTGGACTGCCGCAGTTGCTCACGTTGCCTGATGATGGCGCGAGGATGGACTATCTGCAAGGCTTGTTTGAAAAGACATATTTGACCGATATAAAGGAACGTTATAACATCAAGAATGATGCCGAGCTTGCCGAGTTGCTCGGCTTTGTGGCTTCGTCGATAGGTGGTCTGACCAATCCGACCAAACTGATGAACACTTTCCGCACGGTGAAACATGTCTCGATGTCGGCCAACACCATAAAATCATACCTTGATATAGCTCAGGATGCTTATCTCATCGAGCGGTCAGTGCGCTATGACATCAAGGGAAAACGCTATATCGACACGCCGGCAAAGTATTATTTCACTGATTTGGGGCTGCGCAATGCGCGACTCAGCTTCAGGCAGCACGAGGTCACGCACCTTGTCGAAAACTTGGTCTATAACGAATTGCGCACCAAAGGCATTGCCGTGGATGTCGGTGTGGTAGTAGCAAACTATAAAAACGAAGAGGGTGGCAGCCGTCGTCAGCAACTGGAGATAGATTTTGTCTGCAACCGTGGTAACAGCAGGTGCTATGTGCAGTCGGCTTTGCATCTGCCAGACGAGGCGAAACGTCAGCAGGAGGTACGCTCGCTGAGACTTGTCAATGACAATTTCAGGAAGTATGTCATCACGGCAGATCCTGTGCAGCGGTATCAGGACGACGATGGAGTGACTTACATCAACCTTTATGACTTCTTGCTCGATCGTACCTGCCCCGAGTTTTGACAAATGTCATCGGCTGGGCATCAGACATTACCGTGCCATTGCATAAAAGTGCGTAATTACGCAGAAAAATGCAATAGCGGCACAGGGCGTAAGTCCTGTGCCGCTATGTCTGGTGTGGTGCGGATATTATTTCCGTCTCAGTGCCACATGTATGAGATAAAACAGCCAGTAAGCCCGTCTGACGGCCCACAGACGGCGGCGGAGTTTGGGCTTGAGCTTCTCATTGTGTGACATGTCCGACAGCTTGACAATCATGTCGTCGCGCAGTCTGCGGCATCCGTCCGAGCGGCGGTCGCGCATGAATGTGCGGAAGTGCTTGAAGCAGCGCATGGCTTCGAGATTGGTCAGGCGGGTCGTGTCGCCCTCGAGCAGCACTCTGTGCTCGCCGATGAAGCGGTAGCGGTCGTAGTCGGCAAGGAAGAAGTCATAGATTTTCTTGGGAGTCCTCGTGTGCACCGTGCTGCCATCGTGCTGGACATAGTAGTAGTAGGACTTGCGCAGCCACACTGCTTTGTCGCAGCGGTAGGCGAGGCGGTGCATTATGGCATGGTCCTCATAGAGGCGGCCTTCGGGGAAACGCAATCCGTCGAACAGTGAGCGCTTGATCAGCTTTGACCATGGCGAGTTGTTGATTTCCATGGACAGGAACTTTTCGGTAGTCCCGCGTTTGTCGAGCACCATGACTTTGCCGTCGTCATACTCGTTGGTCCGGGCCACGCCGTCGTGTTCATAGAAAAAATTGCTGCACACTATGTCGGCCTGGTAGGCGGTCATCAGTTCGTGGAGTGAGGCCAGCATGTCAGTCTCGACGTGGTCATCGCTGTCGATGAAGCAGACCAGCGGGGCGGTGCATACGTCGAGAGCCGCATTGCGGGCAGCCGACTGCCCCTCGGTGTCAAGGTGCAGGACCCTGACGCGGCTGTCCTTGGCGGCATAACCGTCGCACATCTCCACCGAGCCGTCGGTGGATTTGTTTTCTGCCAGTATGACCTCGATGTCAGTGAATGTCTGCCCGAGGACCGACTCCATGCACTTGTCCAGATAGTCACGCGAATTGCGGACCGGGATTATTACGCTTATCGTTGCTGCCATGTCTGTATACTTTTATATCATTAATAGGGAGGGAATCAAAACCACATAGGCAATAAGTATGTCATAGATGGTATAAGGCTACGACAAAATTAGAAAAAAATGTTGGAAACACTTGTTCTTGTGCGGCAATAAGTGAGGCGTTAATACAGATGTATTCCTGCATTACAAATGGTTTGGTTCTAAGCCAGAATATTTACAATTTATTTTTGTGTCGTTTGGGTTAGACAGTACCATGATGTCATCTCTTGTACTTTCATGACATATTCTGTGTGAATGTGGAAGTCATTGTTGTCAATTGCTTTATTCTCCTGTAAAAGTATTGTATGGTTTCGATATACTGAAAAAATAAACAGTGTGTCCATGTGATTTATAAGCAATGTTTTATCTTTGTTTCCATTGTACCGTTGATTTATCGGCCGTATGGCAAAGGCAATTATATATACATGAATATACTTTTCTTACTTCACAGTTATCCTAAAATCGGCGGGATAGAGATGGTTACATCTACTATCTCAACTTATTTGGAGCGTAATCACAAGTTGTTTTACCTTGCACGCATAGCAGTGCCGTTTAATCAATGTGGAGAGTGCAATTCTTGTTACTATTTTCCATCTTCAAACGTAAAGGATGAGATATCATACCTTAGAAAATTGGTAAAGCAGCTAAGCATTGATGTGATTATAAACCAAGGTCCTTTCATGCATTACAACAAAGTACTGGGTAAAATTAAGTTTGAAAGGACGAGGATTATATCTTTCCTGCACTTCATGCCTGGATTTGATTTTGAACGGGCTAAACATGCATGGAAGTATGAACATAATCCTGTCAAACGCCTGTTTAAGAGATTTAAGATTTGGGCTGGGATTGATTCGGCACATCTTTTCCCGGACAAAATACGTAGCAGGTATCGGGAACTATATTCATTCTCTGACAAAGTAGTGGTCTTGTCACCGTCTTACATAAGGACTTTCATGTCTGCATATCACCAGCAAGACTCCAGCAAATTAGTGTATATACCTAATCCATCGCGCTTCGCGATAAAGTCCAAAGATGTAATCAAGGAAAAGAAGAGGGTCGTAATCTTCGTTGGCAGGTTGGAATTCGAGTCCAAGCGCCTTGACAGGCTTGTCTCAATATGGCATTCCATAGGGAATAGAATGGGGTGGAGGCTGAAAATAATCGGTGATGGACCATATATGGCAGATTTAAAGAGTCTGATCGGGCGGATGCAAACAGATGATATAGAGTTGGTGGGACAAGTTACTGATGTATCTTCCTACTACTCGGAGGCGGCGATAGTCGCATTGACATCGTCATTTGAGGGTCTATCCCTTTGTTTTATCGAAGCCTTGCAATTCGGGTGTGTCCCATTGTCGTTTGATGTTAGCATTGGCAATAGGGATATTGTCTCGCAACTGTCTCCCGACCTGTTGATAAAACCTTTTGATGAGCAAGCTTATGCGTCAAGACTTAGCGAACTGATGAATGATAGGCCACAGAGAGAGGCATTGGCGGCAAAGGCGTTGGAAGTCGGGGAACAATATGAATTGGGCAAGGTGGGCGGCCTGTGGGATAAATTGCTTGGGTGATTTCTTACTGCCTTATTTTCCCCTTCATCTTATAATAGGCGATAATGGGTGATAGAAGTCCAACTTCTTGTGCTTTGAGCAATTTGTATATTCGCCTTATCTCGCCTGTTTTCTTCAGACAAGGATATTTCTTGAATGCTTTGTCAAATTCTGGTTTCTTGTCCTTTATGAGCCATGTCAGCCCGCCAAGGACTGCGAGGGCGTAGCTTTGCAGTCGCATCGCGAGAATTTCGTAATCAAACGACTGCTCCATATTGTTTTTTCTCAAAAATTCTTCGACAAGGGCATCTGCCTTTTCAAGGCTTTCTAAAGAGCGTAAGGTGAATTTAGAATTGGCCATCGATGCGTCATCCACTACATAGCAGTAGAGCACGTCGTTGATGATGCTGAGGCTGTCTGCCGCATTGAGCAATTGGATAGTATAATACAAGTCTTCTTTCAGTGTCAAATCCTTGCAAAAAGCAATGTTGTCAGACAGGTCACGCCTATAAACGTATTGCCATACCGAATTATATTGCATCGTCGTGAGAATGTGTCTCATCATGTCTTCTGTCGTGCGGATTGTGGCAGGGTAGGGTTTGGACGGCAGGTCCTTGCCTGATGTGGTGACATATTTGAACCTGAACACCAAAATGTCGGGATTTCCGCCTTCGATGATTGCTTTTGACAAGCATTCATAGGCATCGTGCTCGACATAGTCGCCGCCATCCAGATTATGTATATATTCCCCTTTGGCCGTTTCCAAGCCCGATTTGCGTGCGAATGGCAGTCCCTCGTTGGGCTTGTTTACTATCCTTATGCGTGGGTCGGTGGATGCAAACGCCTCGCATATTGCAAGGCTATCGTCTGTGCTCCCATCGTTTATGATTATTATTTCTAAGTTGTTGAATGTTTGTCCTACCAGTGACTGCAAAGTCTTGGATATGCCTTGCTGCTGGTTGTACACCGGGACTATTATGGAGAAAAACGGTGCGTGCGCCATGTGGTCTAAAGTTTTCGTGCCCTGCTGGTCTCTATTGATTGTTCTGATAATTCTGCCGCAGGCGCACTGCATGCCGGCATCTTTGCCGATAGCCTGCCACGCCTTTGGCTGATTGTGATGTTGCAGCCCTCACCGCGTAGCCGTCGAAGCCCATGCTGTCCGTGTAGCCTTGGCGGGTAAGTGGTGAGTCGCCCATCCTCTGTTTTTTGAGCTAAGGTCTTGATATTTTTTTTCATATCCAAACTGACAATACGCTTCTTTCTATCCTTTCGCCCGTCAGTCGGGAGAATGTCGGTCCGGCAACTTGCCCGAATGTCGTTTTTTAGCCTGCAAATACATATTTTTAGCCTAACGTCTATATATTTTTAGGTTAGAGATATATGTTTTTAGTCTAAGTTTTTCTCCCGGCATTGCATGCAAGTGCTTTTATCGCCGTGTGCCGGACAGATGTGCCCGCGGCCTGTGGCGGCGGTGGCTGTCGTGACGGG
>DWUP01000189.1 GCA_020012075.1 Candidatus Avibacteroides avistercoris | reverse complement strand
CCTCCGGCATAGCCCGTCTTGACATAGTGGATGCCGAGGCTGTCGCACCACGCGTATGCGTGCTCGAGCTGGCGTTCATAGTTTGGGATGTTGGCGCCCGTCTCATGGTGGCTGATGATCTGCACTCCCCTCTGCCGGGCATAATTGACGACCTCGGTGACGTCGAAGTCATCGTAGGCCTTGGTGAAGTCAAATGACTGGCGGCCTCCCCAGCTTTCCCATCCGCTGTTCCACCCTTCGAAGACTACCCCCTCGATGTTGTTGTCGGCAGCAAAGTCGATATAGCGTTTGGCATTCTCTGTCGTGGCCCCGTGCCTCTCGTCATTCTGCCATGTCTCTACTCCGAGGTGCAGTCCCCACCAGATGCCGACATACTTCATGGGGCGTATCCACTCCGTCGAGTCGATGACACAGGGGTCGTTGAGATTGAGGATGAGTGACGAGTTGATGAGTCCCACTGCCTCGCGGGCTATCTGCACGGACCGCCATGGTGTCACGACGCGGTCGCCGGCATAGCGTGCCTTGACCCCGTCGGGCCATGGTGCGAGGTCGGCCTTGAAGACTCCCGGCGCGGTGCACCGCAGGGTCATCTCGGGATAGTCTGTCAGCGCGGCCTCGTGGATGCTGGCATAGGTGCCCCGGCGTGTCTTGAATGTCATCGGTGTGTTGGCCGTGGCGACGGCGGCAAGGGGCATCTCGCGGTATTCCAACTCGTAGGTGTCGAAGTTGGCAGGGATGGACCACGACATTGCGCTGTCGGCAATGGCGAATTGCGTCAGCTCGTCGGTCACGATTATCGAGTCGGCACCGGGCACGGTGTAGGAATATCTGAATCCGAGCCCGTCGTCAAACAGCTTGAACGACAGTGTGAGCCCTACGCCGTCGCTGTTGTCAAGGCTGACTGTCATGGCATTGTGGCGGTCACGGATTTCCTTGTTTTCGCCCCAAGGCTGGTGCCATACCGAGTCTGACGATGAGTGCCGCACGTCTCTGATGGTGAAGCCCGAGGCGAGATTGGCGTCCCGCGCCGTCAGTCCGAGGCGTGACGGGGCGATGAATGTCGAGTCATCGACATCGACCTGATAGTAGATTTGGCCTGCGCTGTCTGTCGTCAGGCTGAGTGTCACCCGGCCGTCGGGCGACGAGACCTGCTGGTTGCTGCATGATGCCAGCAATGCTGCCGCGAGGATGATGATTGTGAACAGGTGTTTCATTGCTTGTGTCATTATGTGATGTTTGCTTGTCGTGTCACGGTGTGTGGGTGTGGCAGCCGTCATCGCGGTGTGATGCCTACCTTGAGGTTGAGTTTCATGTAGGGTATGCCGTTTTCCCGCTCGACCATCCCATATTTGTCACGCGCCACTGGGCCGCGCTCGAGCCGCGTGTGGGTCATGAGGAAGTCTGCGAAAGTGTCGCGGTCGTCGTCGCTGAAGCAGTGCACCGTGCCGTCGGTGTCGGCCAGCAGCAGTCCTCTGACGGCACTCTGCCGCCCGTCGTAGGGCTTGGTGGGGCGCAGTGCGGTGGTGGCGGCCAGCAGAAACTCGCGCACTTTGTGGCGGTAGTAGCCATTGACGGTCACGAGGTCGTCCTTTATCTTCAGCGGGTTGTCGGCTTCGAGCATGGCTGTGAGGCGGTCGAGACGGGTGACGTCGTCGAGTGTCATGGCCATGACCATCGCGGCGGCGAGCCGCGGGAAGCGGAGGTCGATCATCGTGAGGTTGTGGCGGAAGATTTTGTCGGCCACGTCGGCGAAGCGCAGGCTGCATCCCATGCCGGCGAGCATGGCGATGCGTCCCTTGATGTCGGCCGGGTCGCCGGTGCTGTTTACCTTGTTGATGGCCGGGCCTGAGAGCTTCGCGCCGGTGACTTCATATTTGATGTTGGCCGCCCTGCCCCCGTCGAGCAGCGGGCGCATGGGCGCGAGGCGCGAGCGTATGATGAATCCGCGTCCCGGCATTGACGGACAGTGGAATGTGACCGTGATGTCCGTCCTGTCGTTGGTATTGGCCGCGAGGTCGTATACCGACATTTCGTCCAGCAGCTCCTCTATCCCGCCGGGTGATTCTGCTTCCTCGCCTGCCGTGTCGGTCAATGCCGCGAGCAGCCGGTCGGCGGCTTCGGCCAGGCGTGTCCTTGCGATGCGGAGGTCGATGTCCTGCCCTGTGATGTGCACCTCGCCGCCGTCGATCGTGTAGTCACGCTGCCCGTCGTGTTCGGCACGCGTCACGCGCGCCACCGGCAGCCGTCCCCGGCCGCCGGGTGACAGGTCGGCACGGCCGTCGATGGCGTATCCGTCGGCCAATATCCTGAGGAGGACGTAGAGTTCGCTCCATTCGCATTTCGTTGCACTGAATGACATATCTTTCTGTTGGGTCTGATGCTATCCGTTTGGGGTCTGATGCTATCTGTTTTGGGGTCGTATGCCACGGCCCGTTGCTCGGTGTGCCAAAGCTAATGATAAACGGTGATAAAATCAAACGGCACGCCACCAGAACTTGTGGCCGGCCGGTGCCGTTGTCATTGGCACGGTGGTGTCATGGGGTCGTTCAGGCATTGCCGTGGCTGTCTTTGCCGGTTAATGACGCGAACAAATCTTCCCACTGTTTCATCACTTTGTCGGGCATGAAGCGTGCCACGTTGTCGCGGGCTTTCTGTCCCATGCTCTTGCGCAGTCTGTCGTCCTGCATGAGCATGAGTATTTTCGCTGCGAGTGCGTCGATGTCGCCTGTGGGGACGAGGTAGCCGTCTTTGCCGTCTGAGATTATCTCTGACGGGCCACATTCGCAGGCGAAGCTCACGCAGGGCAGTCCGCAGGCCATGGCTTCGACCAGTACGAG
>DWUP01000188.1 GCA_020012075.1 Candidatus Avibacteroides avistercoris | reverse complement strand
CTCTGCCACGCCGCTCAAGTATAGGGCAGCGACATGACATCGTCAGCAGATGTCCGCCGTCCCGGCATATCAACCCCGACGGAGATGCTTGCAAAGTCGCCGGCATACGCACCCAAAGTATATACGCAAGTTGCGGATATATAAACGCAAGTTGCGAACATATATACGAAACTTGCGAATGTATATACGCAAGTTTCGTACAGACTTTACATACCGCCCAAAGCGAGTTTACATCCCACCCTGTCGCGGTTTGCATACGACCCCACGGCGTTTGCATACGACCCTGCAGGACACGCCATGCGGATGTACCCGCAGCTGACGGCACAAAAAATCAGGGACGTGCCACGGCACGTCCCTGCGACTATCACGTGATGTCTGTGGTCACTGGTAGAGGAAGCGCTTGATGCTCTTCTTGGGTGTCTTCTCGAAAGGCTCGTTGTAAATCTTTATCCCTGCCAGCTGCGAATAGGCGGGGAGCATGGCATTGAGCCCGAGGCGGTTTTGCTCCATGATGTCAGCCATCCTGTCTTCGCCGACGCCGTCGCGGAACGCTTCGTCAAAATCGGGATACACGAGGCCGATGAGTTTGTCGCCTTTCTGTATGACGACCGACTCGGCGACGTAGGGCATGTTGTTCAGCTTGTCCTCTATCTCCTCGGGATAGATGTTTTGCCCCGACGGGCCGAGCAGCATGTTCTTGCTCCGCCCCTTGATGTAGATATTGCCTTCTGCATCCATCACTCCGAGGTCGCCCGTGTGCAGCCATCCGTCGGCATCGATGGCGGCGCGTGTGGCTTCGTCATTCTTGTAATAGCCGAGCATGACATTGGTGCCACGGCAGACGATCTCGCCGACGACGTTGGCCGGGTCGGGCGAGTCGATGCGCACCTCCATGCGCGGGGCCGCCTTGCCGCACGAGCCTTGTGCGAAGCGTGACCAGTCCTCATAGGTGATGATCGGCCCGCACTCGGTCATGCCGTAGCCGACGGTGTAGGGGAAATGTATGCTCCGCAGGAAGGCCTCGACCTCTTGGTTGAAAGCCGCACCGCCGATGATGACTTCCTTGAAGTTCCCCCCGAGGGCGTCGATGACTTGCTGGCGGACATTGTCCCTTATTTTGTCATTGACGAGGGGCAGTTTCATCAGGAATTTCATGGTAGTGGTCTGCAGCTTGGGCATCACATTCTTTTTTATAATCTTCTCGATGATGAGCGGCACGGCGATGATGATGCGCGGCTTGACCTCATTGAATGCCTGGAAGATTATCTTGGGGCTCGGCATCCGTGTCAGGAAGAAGATGTTGCAACCGCAGCAAAACTCGTAGATGAACTCGAATGCCATGCCATACATGTGTGCCATGGGGAGCATCGACACCACGCGATCACCGGGCGAGAGCGACAATACCTCATAGGCAAACAATGTATTGGACCACAGCGAGCGGTAGGGCAGCATCACACCCTTGGAGTAGCTGGTCGTGCCCGAGGTATAGTTGATCATGGCCAGCTCGTCGGGGGTGTCACTGTGATAGTTTATCATTTCCCGGAGGAACTGGCGCGGATAGCGCTTGCCAAACATCTCGTTGAGATGCTCGCGGGCGTATGTGAGCCGCTCTGAGCGTGAGACCAGCAGGCTGTAGTCGTTGATGAGGATGATGCCCTCGAGGTTTGGCATCTCGGCTTCGTCGAGGTTTTCCCAGACCATGTCACCCACGAAAAGCAACTTGGCATCAGAGTGATTGACGATGTTGTGCACATTGTCGGCCTTGAACTCGTGGAGTATCGGCACCGCCACGGCACCGTATGTCAGCACGGCAAGGAAAGCCACGCCCCAGTGGGCACTGTTGCGGCCACACAGGGCTATTTTGTCGCCCTTGGCTACACCACCCTCTTCAAACATGATGTGCAGCTTCTCTATCTTGCGAGCTACATCCTTATATTGCAATGTGACCCCCTTGTAATCTGTCAATGCAGGGAGATCCCAATTCTTCTGTATACTGTCGTATATGAATTGATTGAAACTATTCTCCATAATCGATTTTTGCACAAATATAATGCAAAGTGTGCAGTGCGCAAAACAGAGGCGTGCCCGCCGGCGGCGGACACGCCTGTCAATAGCTCACACCGGCACTCTGCCGATAGTCATGGTGTGAAACAGTGGAACGGCACTCATCTGACGGCTATCTTGCGTGTCACGACGCCGCCATCTGTCTCAATCCTCACGACATAGACTCCTGCCGGCAGTGATGAGACATCGCAACTGAAGACCGTGCCACCGGCATGCGACGAACATACCGTCACACCCGACATGGCACAGACGTCCACGCGAGTCATCACCTCAGCGGCACTCATTACTGTCAGCATGCCTCCGTCTACTGTCACCGTGACATCACCGCCATCCATACCGGCCTCATCAATGCCTGACAGATCGCTGTCGATGACTGCACGCAGGGCGGCAGTGCCGAAGCCTGCCGAGGCTTGGTCATACGCTACCCAGCCGAGGCCTGATTCTTCAGAGACGGCATAGAGACGGCCCGGAGCCACGCGGTCAACGGCCAGGCCATAGCCCTCATATCCCACTCCGAGCATATAATCGCCCGGTTCAAGCCTCAACGCTTCGTCAAGTGTATAAGTCGTGACCGACGTGCCGGACTGTTTGTCGGCAGAAGCCGACAAGAGCAGTTCACCTACCGGAATCGCGCCGTCACCGACCGGTGCGGCAGACGGGTCGTAGGCAAAGACGAGCATGTCAAACGGCTTGGCATCGGCATCACCCCACCCGAGGCGGAATCCTTTGAGCCAAGTGGCCACATTGATGCGGACAGGCACACCGACGACTATATATCCGCTCTTGAGACCTATGGCACTGTTTGTATAAGTGTCGATGATGTCATCCTCCACGCTGTCGTATGCAAGGAGATCATCGGTCAGGCGCAAGCTCACATCGGCAGCCACGGTGTTGTCTGACGGATTGCCATCGTCATGACCGTCAATCACGGCATTAACCTCAAACCTCATCGTCCCGGAAACCATCGCGCCGGCCGCCACGGGGACACTGACGACAGTCGATTCTGCTCCGGCAAGAGCCGCAAACGCTGCCGTGCCGGCCTCTGTGCCGTCGATGCTCAGAGTCACTGTGCCTGACGCAGACTCGCTGCCACGGTTGCTCACCGTCACGTCAAGCGTCATGTCAGCCAGTTGTTCCTCGGGCAACATTGTCGGCAGTGTCGATGCGATCGCCACACTTATGTCATAGTCTGCCGCCTCAGTGATGCTGACCCTCGTGATGAGGAACGTGCCAACAGGATTTGCCTGACGGAAAGCGACCGAATATACGCCATCGGCACTTACGCTGAAAGAGACACTCCTGTCTGCAAACAGACCATCGGTGTATTCGTCAGCCGAGCTGTAGACGACATCCCATGTCTGAGGATCAGTGCCGTCAAGCCCGCAAACGATGTCATACTGGTCATAGGTCTGGAAGAAGAAGTTCTGTCCGGCCATGTAATTGAAGTCAATGGTATAGGCCTTCCCGCCGGTGAGATTGATGCCACGGGACAGAAGGGGGCCTGTGCCTGTGCATGCATAAGCGGCATACATGTCGTCATAGTTCCATGAGCCGTCGCTCGTCCACCAGCCACGCTGCTCCTCGTCATCAAACGATGCCACAAGAGGCACATCGACCGGGACAAAATGTGTGACCGTGCCGGTCGCAGTGTTGTTGCCCGTCTCGACCTCGTCACCCTGACCGTCATCAGGCACCACATCGGCAGCTGTCACGACGACGGTATAGACATCTTCAGCCGAGAAGTCAGCCTTGGCATCGAACTCGACGACCACCGTCTCGCCTATGCCTATTGCCGTGTCAAATGTCTCGCTTGCCATCGCTTCGCCATTGACCTCACATGAGAGCGTGAACGAACTGAGGCCTCCTGTGCCTGCATTGGTCAAAGTCACCCCGACGGTCTCACCGTCGCCAAGCGAGCAACTCGACAACGGCAATACCAGTCTGTCAATCGACAAGTCGGGTGTGCCGCTATATGCACCCTCGTCGATAGTTATCTCATTGAGCAACACTCCTGCCTCGTCAGCATCCGAATAACCATGGAATGCGAAATAGTAATCACCCGTAGCAGGGACTGTGAAAGTGACAGGAGTAGTATATCCCTCGTCTGTAGCCGTGAAGCCTTCGAACCTGTGCAACACTGACATTGACCCGACGTCAGGAGTCTCCCCCCACAAGAGAGCCATCTTCTCAGTGTAGCCCTCGGCCATTCCGTTGTAAACGACCTCGATGTGCGCATCGCCTTCGGTCAATGCGATAGGGCTGCGCATGATGATATAGTCGTCACTGGGCAATACGCTGTTGTAATAAAGTGTGGCAAAGCCTATCCCCTCGCCGTAACTCATAATATCCCATGTATACCCATCGCCGTTGGCATCGATGATATCCCATTCGTAGACATCATCTTCATCCTCAAATGTACAATTATATGGAGGTGACAGCGGGGAGATATGCATGACCTCTGCCGTATACGAGTTGTTGAGCGTCATCGCATCGTCAGGAGCATCCGCACCGGCTTTTATTGTATATATTCCGGGAGCTGACAAGTCGGCCTTTGCGGTAAATGTATAATCGACCGAACCGCCCGCAGGCACCGACACATTGACACTCTCGGTCACTGCCGCACCACCGTTGATAGTATAGCTCGCCTCAAACTGTGTCACATCGGTCTCGCCGACATTGGCGACAGTGATTGTGACATCCTCGGCTGAGCCAAGGTCAAGCCCGCTCGCAGGCGAACTGACAGCCGTGACCGCAAGGTCTGACGGTGTGTCGCACGTCACGGCACAATTGTCACTATCCCATGTGTGGGTGATGGTAAAAACATATTCATAACCCGCGACGAACCTCACGTCGTCACCTTCGGACTGCCCGCCCGGCAGGTATACTTGATTGGATGTGGGTGTAGGATTGAACAGCAAGAAGTCATATTCACCACCGGGGATATCGACCGACCCGCTCTGACCGGCTATAAGGAAGTTGGCCATATTCTCGGCATTTTCCGGTATTTTATAGTCAGCCTCATCATATATCTGATTAATATGCCCGCTCTCGGTCAGAAAGTAGATAATGCAATCGGGGTCGAGCAGCAATTGGTAACCAGACCCGTCACCCCAGTCACTCGTGACATCCAATGTGATGCGTGCCATGTCGCTATCGATGCGCCTCACCTTATGCAATTCCAATTCACCATACCCCGAAGTGGCAACAGGAGGATGCCCCAGCCTGCCACGCAGGACTTTTTGAGCCGGCACGGCAGTCAGGCGCTCTCCGGCAATCGGCGAATTGATCCGGAAACGGTTCATCACACTTTCGATTCTGGCTTCAGCCGCACTGACACGCCCATGCGTTGTCAATGCAGGCCTCGTATACTGCCCGTCGAGCCCTTGGGCAAGGACCAACTGTGAAAGGGCAACTCCAAACAGACCAAGTAGTAGATGTTTTTTCATATGCTCACATATTATATAAAGGATACAACTATCGCGACAATTCACCGGCCAAGAGCTGACAAGCTAAATTAACTCTTTGCGCAAGATAAACTAAAATAAATACAACGCAAGTGATATTTCATTAAAAAAACGCCATTTTATACATGCTTCATGCAGCAATAATGCTTTAATGGGCAATTATACGCGAATGATGCTTGATGTGAATAGCAAAAATTACATTTATAAACATAATCAGACTTTGCATTAGTCTTTTTCCCATGTTCCGTTTTGTGTGTACAAAAGAAAAAGTAAATTTGGGGGCATATAAACTTTATTCAGCTATTAAAATCTAAGGCATGAAAAAACTTATCGAATGCGTCCCCAACTTCAGCGAAGGACGTGACATGTCTGTGATCGACCAAATCACGGCAGAAATAAAATCAGTCAATGGAGTATCACTGCTCAATGTCGATCCCGGCTATGCTACAAACCGCACTGTGGTCACATTCATCGGCGAGCCTGATGACGTCTGCGAAGCCGCTTTCAGAGCAACGAAGAAAGCAAAAGAACTGATAGACATGCGGCATCACCACGGTGAACATCCGCGCATAGGTGCGACCGATGTATGCCCGCTCGTGCCGGTGAGCGGCATAACTATGGATGAAACCGTCGCCTATGCACGCAGATTGGCAGAAAGAGTCGGTAAAGAGCTTGGCATCCCGGTCTATTGCTATGAGTCCGCCGCCTATACTCCAGACCGCAAAAATCTGGCTGTAGTCAGAGCCGGGGAATACGAAGGATTGTCACAGAAATTAACAGATCCACATACCAAACCGGACTTCGGGCCATCAGACTTCACCGAAGAAGTGGCTCGCAGCGGTGCTTCAATAATTGGCGCACGCGATTTCCTGTTGGCAGTCAATTTCAACCTCAACACCACATCCACACGTCGCGCTAACGCCATCGCATTCGATGTGCGAGAGAAAGGAAGGATAAAACGTGAAGGCAACCCCATCACCGGCAAGAAAGTGACGGATGCCAATGGACATGACGTATATATTCCCGGCACACTAAAGGGGACAAAGGCCATTGGCTGGTATATAAAGGAATATGGCATCGCACAAGTATCCATGAACATCACGGATATCAACGCCACACCACTGCATACCGCATTCGAAGAGGTATGTGCCAAAGCCATGGCGCGCGGTGTGAGAGTCACGGGGACGGAAATAGTCGGACTCGTGCCTAAGCGTGTACTGATCGATGCAGGCAAATATTTCCTCAACAAACAACATCGTTCAGACGGTATTGCCGAAAGTGAAATAGTGAAAATAGCAATCAAATCTCTCGGATTGGAAGACCTATGCCCGTTCAAACCGGAAGAGAAAGTCATCGAATATCTCATCGCCGACAAGCGCCCACGCCTCGTGGATATGACATGCGAAGCATTTGCAGAAGAGACGGCAAGCGAATCACCGGCACCGGGCGGTGGCTCAGTGTCGGCATATATGGGTGCCCTCGGCAGCGCACTCGGGACAATGGTAGCCAACCTATCGGCACACAAACCGGGATGGGATGACAGATGGGACTTCTTCACAACATACGCCGAGAAGGGACATGACATCATGGCCGAACTAACAGCATTGGTAGACGAAGACACCGATGCTTTCAACGCCATAATGGACGTATTCGCAATGCCAAAATCAACACCCGAAGAAAAAGCCATAAGAGCAACCGCACTACAACAAGCCACCCTCAACGCTGCACAGGTGCCGCTCAAGACGATGCGTTGTGCCTATCGCGCCTTTGAAGTATTGGAAGCCATGGCCGAACATGGCAACCCCAATTCGATTTCGGACGTAGGAGTAGGCGTGCTGGCTGTCCGCGCGGCAATCATCGGAGCTATGCTCAATGTCAAAATCAACTCTGCGGGGTTGAAAGACCGTGATACAGCAGACAAGCTGGTCGCAGAGGCAGAAGAGCTCGTAAGAAAAGCCAACGAATACGAGGCAGTACTGTTGGAGAAAATAGAAAAGACCATTGCAGGAAGCAAATAAAATGACCATGAAAAACAATCTGACAGATTTTCAAAAAGAAATTCTTGCCGGGATTCCTGACGAGTTGCCGGCACCAAAGCCCTATGATACCGAAGTAAACCACGCCCCGAAGCGTAAGGATATCCTCACACCATCTGAAAAGAAGCTGGCCTTGCGCAATGCATTGCGCTACTTCCACCCGAAACATCATAAGGCGCTCATAAATGAATTCCTTGATGAGCTGGAGACTTATGGGCGTATATACATGTACAGATTTCGTCCGGATTACGAAATCTATGCCCGCAACATTGACGAATATCCACACCGTAGCCGACAGGCAGCTGCAATCATGATGATGATCAACAACAATCTGGATAAGCGTGTCGCACAACATCCTCACGAGTTGATTACATACGGGGGGAATGGTGCTGTATTCCAGAATTGGGCCCAATATCGATTGACCATGCAGTTGTTGGCTACCATGACCGACGAACAGACGCTCGTCATGTATTCCGGTCACCCGCTCGGCCTCTTCCCCTCACACAAGAAAGCTCCACGTGTGGTCGTCACCAACGGTATGGTCGTGCCTAACTATTCAAAACCCGACGATTGGGAACGCTTCAATGCTCTCGGAGTATCGCAATACGGGCAGATGACCGCAGGTTCATATATGTACATAGGCCCCCAAGGTATCGTCCACGGGACTACCATAACTGTCCTCAATGCTGCACGCAAAATAGACAAGTGCGAAAAGCATGACTGCAAAAGGAGCAAACTGTTCGTCTCCTCCGGTCTTGGCGGCATGTCCGGAGCACAGCCCAAAGCAGCAGTAATAGCCGGAGTCGTAGGCGTAATAGCAGAAATAAACCCCAAAGCGGTACAGACACGCTATTCACAAGGATGGATTGATGAAGTATATGTGTCGCTTGATGAACTTATCCCAAGGATACAAAAGGCCGTAGACGGCCATGAAGTCGTGTCACTGGCCTACCAGGGCAACATAGTAGACTTGTGGGAAAGGCTTGTAAAAGATAACATCAAAGTAGATCTCGGGTCTGACCAGACTTCTCTGCACAATCCATGGTCAGGCGGCTACTATCCCGCAGGCTACACTTTCGAAGAATCGCAGGAGATGATGGCTTCAGCACCCGAACAATTCAAGGAGGCCGTCAAGGCATCGCTTCGCCGCCAGATTGCTGCCATCAACACATTGGCAGAACGGGGGATGTACTTCTTCGATTACGGCAATGCCTTCCTGCTTGAAGCATCGCGTGCAGGCGCCGATGTAATGAATGGTGACGGCACATTCCGTTACCCGTCTTATGTGCAAGACATCATGGGACCGATGTTCTTCGACTATGGTTTCGGCCCATTCAGATGGGTCTGCACATCATGCGACCCAAAAGATTTGGAGACGACAGACCGCCTTGCCGAAGAAGTGCTGCGTGAAATCTCACAGCACGCCACACCCGACATCAAGAGCCAGTTGGACGACAACATCCACTGGATACACGAAGCAGGACACAACCACTTGGTCGTCGGCTCACAAGCCCGCATACTATATGCCGATTGTGAAGGACGTGTCAAGATAGCATTGGCATTCAACAAGGCCATTAGAGATGGACTAATCTCTGCCCCGATAGTCCTCGGCCGCGACCATCACGATGTGTCGGGCACAGACTCTCCATACCGCGAGACATCCAACATCTATGACGGTTCAAAATTTACAGCCGACATGGCAGTACAGAATGTGATAGGCGATTCGTTCCGCGGCGCGACATGGGTTTCGCTGCACAACGGCGGAGGATGTGGCTGGGGTGAAGTCATCAACGGCGGCTTCGGAATGGTCATCGACGGCAGCGAACAATCAGAGCAAAACATACGCATGATGCTCAGCTGGGATGTGGACAACGGCATAGCCCGACGCAGCTGGGCAAGAAATCAAGGAGCTGTCGATGCCATAAAACGTGAAATGGAGCGTACACCGGGCTTGCAAGTGACGATGCCCAATTTCGTGGAAGACTCGCTAATTGACACTATCGACCTCTAAATTACCCCAACGCACGGCAGTCCATGGCTGCCGTGCCATAATATTACACAACAGTAAAACCAAACTATCATGACAAAACATTATATTTCTACTGCCCATCTATCCATCGAGGAACTGGCAAATATCGTCGAGACAGGCATGAAAATAGGCCTCAGTGATGAGGCACGCCAGAAGGTCGTGGCCTGCCGCAAGTATCTGGATGACAAAATCGAACGGACTGAAGCCCCAATATATGGCATAACAACCGGTTTCGGATCGCTTTGCAACGTATCCATAGACAAAGACTCTCTCTCCATATTGCAGCGCAACCTCGTCATGTCGCACTCATGCGGCATGGGCGATGAGGTACCTGAGGAGATAGTCCGCTACATGATGCTGCTCAAGATACAATCACTCTGCTACGGATATTCAGGTGTCCAGCTTACGACAGTCGAAAGACTGGTGGATATGTATAATGCCAACATAATCCCCATCGTATACCAGCAGGGTTCACTCGGTGCATCAGGCGACCTCGCCCCGCTTGCCAATATGTGCCTGCCACTGCTCAGCCTCGGCGAAGTGTATATGAACGGCGAACGCATATCAGGTGAAGAGCTCAACAGGCGTATGGGATGGGAGCCTGTCGTATTGGCGTCAAAAGAAGGACTGGCACTGCTCAATGGCACACAATTCATGTCTGCCTACTCATCATGGAGCTTGATTCGTGCCAAAAGGCTGTCAGTATGGGCAGACATTATCGCAACGATGAGCCTCGAGGCTTACGACGGACTGATCAGTCCGTTCTATTCGGCAGCACACCTCATGCGTCCCCACAAAGGACAAGTAGAGACAGCCAAACGTATATTCGGACTGCTCAAAGATTCAGAGATAATGTACCGTCCCAAGCAGCATGTCCAAGATCCCTACTCGTTCCGCTGTGTCCCGCAAGTGCATGGTGCAGCCAAGGACGCAATCAGTCATGTGGAGCACATAGTGACTACCGAAATCAACAGTGCCACCGACAACCCTATCGTCGTGCCTGATGAAGACATGGTGATTTCGGCAGGCAACTTCCATGGCGAACCGCTCGCGCTTGCCAACGATTACCTCGCGATAGCATTGTCCGAACTGGCGAGCATCTCGGGACAAAGGACCTATCAATTGATTTCCGGCAAACGTGGCTTGCCGGCCTTCCTTGTAGCCAAGCCGGGACTTAACAGCGGATTCATGATACCACAATATGCCGTGGCATCCATCGTCAGCCAGAACAAGCAACTCGCCACTCCTGCATCCGTCGATTCGATAGAGTCATCACTCGGGCAGGAAGACCACGTCAGCATGGGTGCAAACGCCGCGACCAAGTGTGCACGTGTCATCGACAATGTCTACCGTGTGCTGGGAGTAGAATTGATGAATGCCGCACAGGCGCTTGAATTCCGCCGCCCGTTGAAGGCTTCGCCCAAGATTGAAAAGCTCTTCGAGGACTATCGCAGGAATGTCTCATTCGTCGATGTTGACCGCGTGATGTACACCGACATGGCAAAGTCTGAGAAGTTCTTGCGCGACAATGATGCAAACCGTTACCTCTGAGCCATGCTTGACATATATGTGAACATCAAATCACTCATGGGAGTCCGCAAGACTCCCGTGAAATTTCTAAAGGGCGCAGAGCTGGACACCATCGAAGCTATCGATGATGCATATCTCATCGTCGAAGACGGAATAATAAAAGATTATGGCAAAATGGCCGGCTTCGCCAACATATATGGCGAAAGATGCGGCGCAAACACCGCAGTCCATGATCTGAGCGGACGGTTTGTCTTCCCTGCATTCGTGGACAGCCACACCCACATAGTTTACCCGGGAAGCCGCGAACAGGAGTATGAAGACAAAATAAGAGGACTCTCATACGCAGAGATAGCCAAGCGCGGCGGAGGCATTCTTAACACAGCAGCCAAGATGCACCTGACCGACGAGGATACCCTGTTTGACATGTCTATGCAGCACCTACAGCAATGCATCGACGGAGGCACGGCGGCAATAGAAATCAAAAGCGGATACGGACTCTCGACAGAGGACGAATTGAAGATGCTCCGCGTCATACGCCGCATGAAGGAATGTTCACCGGTGACCATCAAAGCCAACTTTCTCGCCGCACACGCATTTCCCACCCCCTATCGTGACGACCACGACGGCTATGTCAGGCTGATTATCGACGAGATGCTGCCCATCGTGGCAGGTGAAGGCCTCGCAGATTTCATCGACGTATTTTGTGACGAAGGCTTCTTCACAGTCAGCCAGACAGCCCGCATCCTCGAAGCCGGTATAAAACACGGGCTGAAGCCAAAGATACATGCCAATGAGCTCGGTCTGACCGGCGGTGTGCAGGTAGGCGTAGAGTATGGAGCATTGTCGGTCGACCATCTCGAACATGTCGGCGATGCCGAGTGCGAATGCCTGAAAAGCAGCAAGACCATTGCCACGGCATTGCCAGGAGCGTCATTCTTCCTCGGGATGCCCTACACACCACTGAGGCAGATGATAGACAGTGGGCTCGCCGTCGCTCTGGCATCAGACTGCAACCCCGGTTCATCACCATCGGCGAGCATGAAGTTTGTCCTTTCGCTGGCATCCATCAATATGCGGCTCACACCGGTCGAAGCACTCAATGCCGCGACAGTCAATGCAGCAGCAGCCATGGACTTGGCCGGCACCTACGGCCATATTTCACCGGGCCTGAAAGCCAACTTCATCATCACCCGTCCAATGCCATCATTCTCTTATTTCTCCTATTCATACACAGAGAATCTGATAGAACAAGTCGTCATCAATCGATGACAGCTGCGTCCACATGCGACAGTGAGGCTTGCGACCGACAATTTAGCCGCCGCAAGCCTCATTATTTGGCATATAATGATTAATTTTGCGGCAGATTTGCATACGAGGCAAGACCAACAAGCATGATAGAAAAGACAATCATCCTGGAAGATGTCGATCCCGTCGTTTTCTATGGGGCGAACAATTCCAACTTGCAAATCCTCAAAGCACTATACCCTAAACTGAGAATGATAGCCAGGGGCAATGTAATCAAAGTCCTTGGCGAAGAAGAGGATATAACCGGTGCCGAAGACAACATCAAGGCATTGCAACATCATTGTGCCATCTACAATATGCTGCGCGAGGAGGATGTGCTCGAGATAGTCAATGGTTCGAACCCCTATTCGCATGCCACAGACTCAAGAGCCATAGTCTATAACATCACCGGCAAGGCAATAACACCACGCAGCAAAAATCAGGAACTGCTCGTCGAGAAGTTTCTCGAAGACGACATGGTCTTTGCAGTAGGTCCGGCCGGGTCAGGCAAGACATATCTGTCGATAGCACTCGCCGTCCGCGCGCTCAAAAACAAAGAGGTCAAACGCATAATCCTAAGCCGCCCGGCCGTCGAAGCAGGGGAAAAACTCGGCTTCCTGCCGGGAGACATGAAAGAGAAAATCGACCCCTACCTCCAGCCGCTTTATGACGCGCTGCAAGACATGCTGCCGGCGGCAAAGCTAAAGGAATACATGGACTACAACGTCATCCAGATAGCACCGCTCGCATTCATGCGCGGCCGCACGCTCAACGACGCCGTAGTAATACTCGATGAAGCACAGAACACCACGAGCGAACAGATCAAAATGTTTCTCACACGCATGGGCATCAACACCAAGATGATCATCACGGGCGACTTGACACAGATAGACCTCCCGGTGGCGCGCAAGTCAGGATTAGTGCACGCACTGCATATACTCAAAGGCGTGAAAGGCATAGGATTCGTCGAGCTCGGCAAAAAGGACATCGTGCGGCACAAGCTCGTGCAACGCATCGTCGATGCATACGAACGGGCAGAACGTGCGGCAGAGAAACAAAGCGAACAGTCCATTCACAATAAAAATACAGACAAATGAACGAAGCATTAATCAAGACCGACTACAACTTTCCGGGACAGAAGAGCGTCTACCACGGCAAAGTCCGCGACGTCTATGACATCGACGACGACCTGCTGGTGATGGTAGCGACCGACAGAATCTCGGCATTCGACGTAGTGTTGCCCAAAGGCATACCATTCAAAGGCCAAGTCCTCAACCAGATTGCAGCAAAATTCCTCGACGCCACTGCCGACATCGTCCCCAACTGGAAACTCGCCACACCGGATCCCATGGTGACTGTGGGGCTGAAGTGCGAAGGCTTTCGCGTCGAAATGATCATCCGCGGATACCTGACAGGCAGTGCATGGAGGGAATACAAAGCCGGAAGCCGCTCACTCTGCGGCGTCAAGTTGCCCGAAGGAATGCGCGAAAACCAGAAGTTTGAGACCCCAATCATCACCCCGACGACAAAGGCCGAAGCAGGACACGACGAAAATATCTCAAAGGAAGAAATCATCGCCCAAGGGCTGATGTCGCGCGAGGACTACGAACAGGTCGAAGCCTACACCCGTGCCCTCTTCCAACGTGGCACCGAGATTGCCGCATCGAGAGGCCTGATCCTCGTCGATACCAAATACGAATTCGGCAAACGAGACGGCAAAATCTATCTCATTGACGAAATCCACACACCGGATTCATCACGCTACTTCTATGCCGACGGATTTGAAGAAAAATTTGAGAAAGGCGAACCGCAACGCCAGTTATCCAAAGAGTTCGTGCGCCAGTGGCTCATCGAGCACGACTTCATGGGCAAGCCCGGACAGACTGTGCCAGAGATGACCGACGAATATGTCGAGAGCGTCTCTGCCCGCTACATCGAGCTGTATGAGCACATCGTGGGCGAAAAATTTGTCAAAGAGACAGGCGTCAAACCCGGATGGCGCATCGGCCGCAACGTCGAAAATTGGCTCAAGACACGCTGATGCCGGACATAGGTCTCAGCTTTATATTTTTTAGGCAGTCATATACCATCCAACACAAGCAAGCTGTACAGCTTGCTTGTGTTGGATGGTATATGACTGCCTAAAAAATATAAAGCTGAGACC
>DWUP01000018.1 GCA_020012075.1 Candidatus Avibacteroides avistercoris | reverse complement strand
TATATATCTCTAACCTAAAAACATATATTTGCAGCCTAAACTTTTTTGATGGCATACTACCCCGGAGCTAATGGGGTAGTATGCTGTGCCGGTCGTGTCGGTGGGTGGCGGCATGGAGGTCCGGTGGTGTGCTGTGTGTCCATTTGTCGTGTCTGCGCTGCGGTGCATGAAAAGACTTGGCGGGCGGCATTGCCTTGCCGCCCGCCAAGCGTGTCCGGGGTCGTGTGACGGTGTCTCAGAGTCCGAAGGCCTCTTTGATTTGGTCTACGTAGTCGAGTTTTTCCCACGTGAAGAGTTCTACCTCGACGGTCTTGCGTCCCATGTAGTGTGAGTCGAACTCTTTGGTGACGACGCGCGGCGTGCGTCCCATGTGGCCGTAGGATGCTGTCTCCTCGTAGATGGGGTTGCGCAGTTTGAGGCGTTCCTCGATAGCCTTGGGGCGCATGTCGAAGAGCTTCTGCACGCGGCTTGCTATCTCGCCGTCGGTCATGCCGACATGTGCCGTGCCGTAGGTATTGACATAGAGATTGACTGGCTGTGCGACGCCGATGGCGTATGCCACCTGCACGAGCACTTCGTCGGCCACTCCTGCGGCGACAAGGTTTTTGGCGATGTGGCGTGCGGCGTATGCTGCGCTGCGGTCCACCTTGCTGGGGTCTTTGCCGGAGAATGCTCCGCCCCCGTGCGCGCCTTTTCCGCCGTAGGTGTCCACGATGATTTTGCGCCCGGTGAGGCCTGTGTCGCCGTGTGGGCCGCCGATGACGAACTTGCCTGTGGGATTGACGAGATAGGTCGGGTCTGACTCAAGGAGCTTGATGACCTTGTCGTTGCTTATGCTGGCTTTGACGCGGGGCATGAGTATCTCGATGACATCGTGGCGTATCTTCTCCTGCATTTCTCGGTCGGCCTGCTCCCTTGCCTCGTCGGTGTCGTTGGCCGGCAGGATAAACTCGTCGTGCTGTGTCGATACCACTATTGTGGCGATGCGCACGGGTCGGTTGTCGTCGTCATATTCGACGGTCACTTGGCTTTTGGCGTCAGGTCTGAGGTAGGGCATGAGTTTGCCTTCGCGCCTGATTTCTGCGAGCACCCAGAGGATGCGGTGCGCCAAGTCGAGCGGCAGGGGCATATAGTTTTCGGTTTCGTTGGTAGCGTAGCCGAACATCATCCCTTGGTCGCCGGCTCCTTGCTCCATCGGTTCGTTGCGCACCACGCCCCGCGTGATGTCCGGGCTCTGCTCGTGTATGGCCGAGAGCACGCCGCAAGAGTTGCTTTCAAACATATATTCGCCCTTGGTGTAACCGATGCGTTTGATGACGCGCCGTGACACTTCCTGCAGGTCTACGTAGGCATCAGATTTTACTTCTCCCGCCAGTATGACCTGGCCGGTGGTCACGAGGGTTTCGCAAGCTACTTTGGAACTCGGGTCATACGCCAGCAGTTCGTCAAGCACGGCATCCGATATTTGATCGGCTACCTTGTCGGGGTGTCCTTCAGACACTGATTCGGATGTGAACAAGTATCCCATTACTTTAAGTTTTAATGAGTTTGATAAAAAGTTTGTGTGAAACGGTGCTGGAGGGTTGATGCCGGTCGCTTGACCTCGGGTGGTGTGACACCTTGCCGGTTTAGCATTTTTTATTGTGGTTGCAATCTGCTCAAATCTCTCCACATCATTTCGGGGGCAAAGATAGGGATTTCTGTTTATCTGTGCAGCGTGCCGCGCCGGCTTTGTGCTTCCTTAACGCTTTTTGCATTTTATCTGCGGGGCTTGCCGCCGCTGTGCAGCCGTCTGTGGATGCAGGCTATCGTCTCGCCTGTCACGGGGTGGACGAGGCCGGGTGCTATCTGGCAGAGGGGGTCTATGACGAATGTGCGCTGCGTCATCAGGGGGTGGGGGACGCTCAGTGAGGGGGTGTCGATGATGAGGTCGTCGATGATGAGGATGTCAATGTCGATCACGCGGTCGTGGTAGCGGCCGTCTGCCGTCTTTGATGTGCGGCCCATGTGTGTCTCAATCGACTGTGTGGCGCTGAGCAGCTGAGGCGGCTCGAGCGGGGTGAGGACGCACAGGGCGATGTTGAGGAACGTATTGGCCGATTCGAACCCCCACGGGAGTGTGGCAAAAGGCGAAGACAGGAGGGTTATCTCTCCTATCTCCGCCTTGATGTGCATGACTGCGGTGTCGAGGTTGGCTCTCTTGTCGCCGAGGTTTGTCCCGAGGCTCAGGTATGCTCTGTGCATCGGGCCGGGTCAATCGTTGAGTATGAGCATTGCGTCGCCGTATGTGCCGAACATGTAGCCCTGCTCTAATGCGACATGGTAGGCCTCCATGACGAATTCATACCCTCCAAACGCTGTCACCATCATGAGGAGCGTCGAGAGTGGGAGGTGGAAGTTGGATACCATGCTTGTTGCTACCGAGAAGTCATAGGGCGGGAATATGAATTTGTTGGTCCATCCCTCGTATGGCTTCAGGTGTCCCTCGGTGCCGGCTGCCGTCTCGGTGGCGCGGATGACTGTGGTGCCTATCGCGCAGACTTGGTGTCCCGTGTCCTTGGCCTTATTGACGATGTCGGCGGCATTGTCGTAGACGAACATTTGCTCGGAGTCCATCTTGTGTTTGGTGAGGTCTTCGACGTCGATTTCGCGGAAGTTGCCGAGTCCTGCGTGCAGTGTGATGTATGCCGACTCGATGCCTTTGATTTCCATCCTCTTCATGAGCTCGCGGCTGAAGTGCAGTCCTGCCGTCGGGGCGGTCACTGCTCCTTCGTTTTTGGCGAAGATTGTCTGGAATCTCTCTTCGTCCTCAGGCTCTACGGGCCGCTTGATGAATGAGGGGATGGGCGGTTCGCCGAGCGCATACAATGCTTTTTTAAACTCGTCATGTGTCCCGTCGTAGAGGAAACGTAACGTCCTCCCGCGTGATGTCGTATTGTCAATCACCTCGGCAACCATGGAGTCATCCTCGCCGAAGTAGAGTTTGTTGCCTATTCTGATCTTGCGTGCTGGATCGACGAGTACGTCCCAGAGGCGCAGATCTTCGTTCAATTCTCGCAGCAGGAATACTTCAATCTTTGCTCCGGTCTTCTCCTTGTTGCCATAAAGGCGGGCAGGAAAGACCTTTGTGTCGTTGAATATGAAGACGTCATGTTCGTTGAAATATTCGATTATGTCCTTGAATTCTCTGTGTTCTATCGAGTGGCTTTTCTTGTGCAGTACCATCAACTTGGCTTCGTCACGGAATTTGGACGGGCGCAGTGCTATTCTTTCTTCCGGTAGCTGGAATTTAAATTGGGACAATTTCATAATGTCACGTGTCTTAATGTCTATTGTTTGTTATTTCAATTCTCTATCTGGATATATCGAAGTCCTTCGATGAAAGCCTCCGGGGTCATGCATCCGTCCAGAGTCACGTTGCCTATGCGTGTCCTTTCGAGGGCCGTGATGTGCGCACCGCTCTGCAATGCTGCCCCTATGTCACGTGCCAATGCGCGGATGTATGTGCCCTTGCTGCAGACTACTCTTATCTTGATGTCTGGCATCGTGCAGTCCAGCAGCTCGATGGCATCGATGGTCAGGGTCTTGGGTTTCAATTCTACGTCTTTCCCCTTGCGTGCCAGTTCGTATGCCCTCTTGCCTGCTATCATGCAGGCTGAGAAGGCGGGAGGGATTTGCTCTATCGTCCCGACGAATGTCTTCAGTGTCTCCTCGATCATAGGCCTTGTGATGTGGTCTGTGGGATAGGTGGCATCGATGTCGTGCTCAAGGTCGAATGATGGAGTGGTAGCGCCGAGACGGAGTGTGGCTACGTATTCTTTTGTCTGGCCCTGGAATTCTTCTATCCGTTTTGTCGCTTTGCCGGTGCATATTATCATGACTCCTGTGGCGAGAGGGTCGAGTGTCCCGGCGTGTCCCACCTTGATTTTCTTCTGGCCGATGCGTTTGCAGATGGCTATCCGTAGCTTTCCCACGACATCAAAGGATGTCCATTTGTAGGGTTTGTTTATATAGATGATTTCACCTTCGTTGAAATTCATGTACGCATTCAGTTCATGTAGTTGTAAATTATGGTGACGGCTCCGACTATGAGGCAGTATATTGCGAAGTATATCAGTTTGCCACGTTTGACGATGTTTATCATCCACTTGCATGCTGCGCACCCCGACAGGAATGCTGCGATGAAGCCTACCAGCAGCGGCAATGGTTCTACGCCGAGTGCCCCCACTCCGTGTTTGGCCATATCGATGATGTTGAGTATTGCTTCACCGAGTATCGGGGGTATTACCATAAGGAATGAGAACTGGGCCATATTGTCCTTGCGGTTGCCGAGGAGCAGTCCTGTGGCAATCGTCGTCCCCGACCGTGAAAGGCCGGGCAGCACGGCGACGGCTTGTGACAGGCCGATGATGAATGCATCAGTCATTGAGATTGACTGTTTCCTGCCTGACGAATAGCGGTAGGAAAAGGTCAGCAGGGCTGCGGTGACGAGCAGCATGAGTCCTACAATCAGCAATCCCGAGCCGAACACTTCTTCTACCTTGTCCTTGAAGAAGAGGCCGATGATGCCGACAGGTATCATCGAGATGATGATATTGATTGTATAGCGTGTTCCCCCGTTGAGTCCGTCTGACGGGTGTGCGCAGTAGTGGCCGAGGTCTTTAAACAGCCAGGCCACTTCCTTCCAGAGTATCACCAGTGTGCTGAGCACCGTGGCGACATGTACGGCTATTGTGAATGCCATGCTCTCTTCGGCATGTATGCCAAACAATGCCGACCCTATGGCGAGGTGTCCCGAGCTGCTCACCGGCAGATACTCGGTCAGTCCTTGGAGCAAGCCGAGGACCAGTGCTTCAAACCAATCCATCAGGCGTTGTCCTCCATACTTTTGTCATCACAGTGTGCGGCATTGTCGCCGGCCTCGTGCTTGCTTTTGGCCATTATGCCGTAGATTACAAAGAGGAAGCCGAAGAGGCAGACCGTCGGTGCTACCTTTATGGCGCGTACACTGAATATGCTTTCCTCGAAGTGTGTCTCGGTGGACGGCGGCGTGATCATCAGCAAAAAGCCGATGATGACTATTGCCATGCCCACGGCTATCAGGATATAATTCTTTTTCCCAAAAGCCAAATTGTGTCTGTCTGTCATTGTCGTTGTATGTTTTGTTTTATGTTGTCTCAAATGTTGTACAGGTCCCTGCTCTTCATCTTCAGGAATCCGTTGATCGAGCAGTATGAGCAGAGGAACGTGAGCAGTATCCCCAGTGCCATGACGCTCGCCCCGACCGTCACCATCACTTCTGGTGTGACCACCGACAGCAGGCGGCTGTCATAGCGCAGCAGCATCCAGATGCCGCTGCCGAGCAGTGCGTCGGCCAGCAGCGCCGCCACCACGCCTGCCCACACATGGCGTGCCACAAACGGGCGTCTGATGAATCCCCATCCGGCACCCACCAGTTTCATCGTGTTGATGAGGAAACGGTTGGAATAGATTGAGAGGCGGATGGTGTTGTTGATGAGTGCAAATGATATGAAGGTCAGGAATGCGGCCATCGCAATCAGCACGGCGCTTATGCGTGCAATGTTGCGATTGACGGCCTCGATCAGGTCTTTCTGGTAGATGATGTCGTTGATGTCGCTGTTTTGGCCCAATGTCTTTTCGATTTTGGCTATGCTGTCGATGTTGGCATATTCGGCTTTCAGCTTGATTTCAATGGATGCAGTATAAGGGTTGTAACCGATGAATTCGGCCGGGTCCATGCCCATCGCCTCGGTTTCCTCGGCGAGGGCTTGCTCCTTGGATATGTACACCGAGCTTTTGACGAAAGGTGATGCGTCCAGAGAGTCCTTGAGCTGCATGATGCCCGTCACGTTCATGTCATCAGAGAGCAGGATTGAAAACGAGAGGTTCTCACGGACGAAGACCGAGAGGTTGCGCGCCGACATGACGAAGAATACCACCATGCCGAGCAGCACCAGCACCATCATCGTGCTGAAGCCCGACGTCAGGAATTGCAGGCCCGGGGATAATCTGGCCCTCCTTTTGCTGTTATGCTTCTTTGCCATCGTTCATTTCTTTTTGAATACATATATCAGCGAGCTTGCGCGCTCCTTGTTGGCGAGTGTCATGAGCAGTGATTTGAATCCCATGGCCGCGCCACCCGCCACCGGCCACCGCGAGTGGCCGTATTTCTCGCTCATCATCGAGATATAGAAGGCGTCGAAGTACATCGGGAGCATCTCGGCCAGGCTGAATCCGTGTGCGTTGCCCAGCATCTGTATGTCGGTCGGAGCGAAATGCCACAAGTGACGCGGCACGTCCCACGCCGCCCACAGGCTGCCATAGTGTCGTGCGTCGCACGATGTGCGGTTGGGTACGGCCACTACCAGTATGCCGTCGTCGGCCAGCAGGCGTGCCATCTCGTCCATCGTCTCGTGCAGTCCGGCCACATGCTCCAGCACATGCCACAGCGTGATGCAATCGAAGCTCTTGTCCTCCATGTGGCTCAAGTCTGACGGCATCTTCATGCGCAGGCCAAAGCGGGCAAAGGCGAAAGCGCGTGCGGCATCGCCCGGCTCGATTGCCTCGGTCTGCCATCCGGCCCGCTGCATACGGTTGGCGAAATAGCCTGTGCCCGCCCCATAGTCGAGCAGCTGTCTCTTA
>DWUP01000187.1 GCA_020012075.1 Candidatus Avibacteroides avistercoris | reverse complement strand
CCTTTGCCGAGCCCTTTCATCAGTTCGGGTATTTTCTTGCCGCCGAATAGCAGCAGAACTACGATGACGATGAGGATTATTTCCCCTGTTCCCAATCCAAACATGGCATTCAACGATTACGGATGATATACTTGATGAACAGATAGCCGCCGAATACTTGGAGCAACATGCCCGGGAAGCCTATGCGGAAGTCTTGGAGAGCAGCCCCGAAGTCGCCGGACATCAGCCATTCGCCGAGTGTCCCGACCAACTGGTAGGCGAGTACCACGCTGGCAAGCAGGATGAGTGACACGCCGTGAAACCTGTGTGCGGCATATCCGGCTGCAAGTGCCAGCAGTGTAGACTTGAGGATGATGGCTGGCAGTGCGTTTGCCGCGGGCATGGCAAACAGTAATGAGTTGGCCAACGGTGAGGCAATGGCTGTCAGCAGTCCGACCTTCCATCCGAATTTGTATGCTCCGATGAGTGTAAAGAAGTAAATCGGAAGCCAAGTAATCCCCCCTTGGGGAATCAAATGAAATAACTGTGGCAGGATGATGTTGCCCGCTACGAAGAGTGATGCAATGAGATAAGTCTCTGTGCGATTAAAGGGCAAAGCCCGTAGCTTTACTGAAGTTTCCATATTCTATTGTGTTTAATCCGGTCAATCCAATACTATTAATTCATATTTACGGCTGCCGATGCCGATTTGCTCTGCATATTCCAAGATATGCATGCCATGTCGTGAGTCGATGCGCTCGATCAAATGAATTTTGCCATGGTCATCTGATGAGCGTACCAAGTCTGTGCAAGCCTTGTCCAATGCTACCGGGTCAAGTGATGCCAGTATGCCGATGTCGCCCATCTGCGGGTCAGCCGGCGATGAGTCGCAGTCACAATCGACTGACAAGTTGTTTGCCACGCTGATATAAAGTATGTTGTCGCCGCAGTGGTCTATCACAGCTTTTGCGGCTTCTGCCATTGTCTCAAGGAAATCCTCTTGTGAAGGACTGCCCCAATCTGTGGTACTTTCGCCGGCTGAGTGTATCCATGTCTTGCCGGCTGATGATGCGATGCCGATGGATATGTTCTTTAGTGCACCGCCGAAACCTGCCATGGCATGACCCTTGAAGTGTGACAGCACCACAGTGAAGTCATAGTTGGGATAATGTGAGCCAACGATGTCATAATCAATGTGCTTCCCGCCCTTGACCGGTAGACGCACTTCGCCCTCTGCATCCATGATATCTACGGGAGCAATGGCCGTGAAGCCATGATCTTCAGCTGCTTTGAGATGGTCAGCGGTGTTTGAACGTCCTCCGCCATAGGCCGTGTTGCACTCGACAATAGTGCCATCGACTTCTTTTACCAATTCTTCGATTAGCGACGGCTGGAGATAGTTGTGGCCACCCGGCTCGCCGGTCGAGAGTTTGACTGCCACTTTACCCTCGGCATTTCTTCCGAGAGCCTTGTAGATTTTCACCAGATTGTCAGACGTTATGTCTTTAATCATATAGACTTTGGGCAAATCTTTCTTTTCATCCATCTTTTGATCCTGTGCATTAGCACATCCCGTGCTTGTGGCCAATGTAATCAGAGCCATTGTCACGATACCTATTAATTTCTTCATCTTTTGCAATACATTATATGTTTATCTTAATACCTCCCATCACAGTAGCCCTTGGCATCGGGTAGCCGAGCATAGTCTCATAATGTTGCCCGAGCAGGTTCTCTCCTTTCAGGAATAATGTCACGAATTTACAAGCCCGGTAGCTTCCGCGCAAATTCCAGAGCACAAAGTCTTCGGTAGTTTCGTTATTTCCCACCTCAGTGTAGAAGCCATTGACATATTGCAAACCTGAAGTAATAGTCCATGGTCCTGACGAATAGATGGCATTTATGTCCAGTTTATGTTCGGGCGAAGCCAGCACAGGGTTGTCCATGTGTACGTAGCTGTAATTGGCATTGACAGTCCAGTGTCTGTCGATGTGATAGTTGATGTTGCTTTCCACACCTATGTTGCTTATCTTGCCAGTATTGAGGTAGCGTGGAATAGAACTGTCGAGTATGATGGCATTGTCTCCATTTATATAGAATATATTCGCACCATAACTCAATGCGCCGTTGAGCATCTGTTGTGAGAGCGAAATCTCATAGTTGATAATCCTTTCGGGTTTGAGTTCCGGGTTGCGTGGAGCGAACATATACAGTTCTCTGATTGTAGGATTCCTGAAACCTTTGCTTACCATTGCTTTCAATTCAATGCGGCGTGGCAGGTGGAATGACAGGCCACCTTGAGGGATGACCTCGGTCTTGGTCAGCGAATGGTGGTCTACTCTCACTCCGGCATCCAATGTCAGCCAGTCGCCTATAGATTGTCTGAAGTCAATATATCCGGCCAGTTCGTTTTCAGTTCTGTCTACACCTTGTGTCTGGTCGTGTGTAGCGATGGCTTCGTTCCATGTCCGGCCGCCGAAGTGCTGGTAGTCAAATCCGAAAGTCACGCGGTTGCCTTCGAAAAGGCTTGCACTCTGATACCATGATACACCCATCATCAAGTCTTTGGAGTTGAAGAGGGAAGTCTGTGGTGCTTGGGCGGCAGTGTGTCCGTCGTTGATTTCGTGTCGTCCCCAGTTATAGTAGACGCTGACAGCTCCCGAGGTTCTGCCATAATCATTGGACAGTGACATTGAGGCCATGCCGCGAGTCACTTTCTGGTCATTGTCAATCATGGGGTTTGTCACCGACCCGGGATTGGAAGCATTGAAGTGTGTGACATTGACATCGGCATATATGTCCCAGTTGCCATTGATGTCATATCCGAAACGTGCATAGCCTCCATACTGTTCAAACTCCATATTGGGACGATGACCGTCTGTGCGGTTGTAGGATGCAGAGACTGTTGAGGTAAATCGTCCTTTCTTCACCCTGTTGGTCACCTCGCTTTGCAGTGTCATGAATGAGCCAAGGCCGACGTTGATATCGGTGTCTGATCCATCATACCGCATCTTGCGGGTGACTATGTTTATGACACCGCCCATGGCATTCGAGCCATAAATTACCGAGGCAGGACCTCTAAGCACCTCGACCTTGTCTGCCAGCATCGACTGGTAGGAGTCAGCTATCGGATGGCCAAACAGCCCCATGTATTGCGGGTGACCATCGATGAGGACAAGCATCTGGGCATTGCCCGAGAGGCCGCGCATACTGATGCCGCCCGCCGCACCTGTCGATACTCCATATCCCATGATGCCACGGCTTGTGACAAACAGGCCGGGCACTTGCTCGGTCAATGTCTGGAGGATAGAAGGCTGGTAGCTTGCCTCCAATTCCTGCCTGCCCACGACAGACACCGTCATTGGCAGGTGGCGTGGGTCAGTTTCGTTGCGCGTCCCGGTGACCACTACTTCATCGAGGGGGTATTTCCCATTGCCCGGCAATGTGTCATTTTGTGCATTGACCTTGGCGGCAGATGTGCAGATGAGCAATGTCACGGCCATAGTGGTGGCGAATGACTTTCCCTTTCTAAGGTTCTCTACGAAGTCTTTTATAAGCGGGAATGCTTCTGTCGCCGATTTTGAATTTCTTGTCTTGGTTTCCAACGGGCACATATCGCTTTTATCGCGGTTGATGATATATGGCACCACTTCGCGGAATGTCAGGCTGATGCCGTTGTCAGACAGCATTTGGCGTGCAGGTTCGCTGATGACATCGGCATAAAGGTTCTTGATTTTGCCCAGCACCATGAGCGACGCAGCCCCTTTGCCTACCACCTTGTCGGCGATGTCAGCCCCGGCGAGCAGTTCCGGCTCGTTGAGATATATGTCATACAGGTCATTCACGCCGCGGCGGGTGAAAGTGCGGACTGTGCCATTGTTGCTTATCACGCAAGAATAGTTGCCACTATGGAGGATTGATGTCAAATCTTTCATTGCTTATGGCTTATAGGGTGTTTTGCTTCAACTGTTCTACATAGTGGTCTATACGCTGCAGTTCGTGTGGTATGTCTATGCCTTGCGGGCAGTGGGGACTGCATTGCCCGCAGCCGATGCAGTGGTTGGCTTGGCGTAGCTTGGGGACACTGCGGTCATATCCGACCAGATAGGCACGGCGGGCCTTGCGGTAATTGGGATCCTCTGTGCTTGCTGCGATGTTGCCTTCGTTGAGGCATTTGTTGTAGTGGAGCAATATGGCGGGGATGTCCAGTCCGTAAGGACAAGGCATGCAATATTTGCAGTCATTGCATGGGATGGTGTCAAATTGCATCATCATAGTGGCCGTCTGTTGCAAGAATGTGAATTCTTCATCGGTCAATGGATTAAGCGGAGAATACGTGCGTAGGTTGTCCTGCAAATGTTCCATGCGTGTCATTCCGCTTAGCACCGTGAGCACATCAGGGAAACTGCCTGCGAATCTGAATGCCCATGACGCTACGCTCGATTCGGGGGCACGCTCCTTGAGTTTGGCCACTATGTTGTCCGGCACGTTTGACAGGCGGCCTCCCAGCAGTGGTTCCATGATGACGGCAGGGATGCCACGCTTGGACAGCTCGTTGTAGAGGTATTCGGCGTCAGTGTTGCGCGGATTTATCTGTTTGGCATACTTCCAGTCGAGATAGTTCAATTGGATTTGGACAAAGTCCCATTTGTATTTGTCATGATTGGCCAACAGATGGTCGAATACCTTGACATCGCCGTGATAGGAGAATCCGAGGTTGCGTATCCTGCCCGCTTTGCGCTCCTCCAACAGATAGTCGAGTACACCATTATTAATATACCGCTCTTCAAACTCCGACATTCCGCTGCCCATCCCCACGCCATGCAGCAACAGATAGTCGATGTAGTCTGTGCGGAGT
>DWUP01000186.1 GCA_020012075.1 Candidatus Avibacteroides avistercoris | reverse complement strand
TGCCTCGATGGCGCGTTCGCCCGCCAGTTTGGTCATGCCATATACCCCCGTGGGTCCGGGCTCCTCGTCCTCACGATAGGGCGTGCAATGATTGCCGTCGAAGACATAATCCGTCGAGACGTGGATGAGCGACGCCCCTCTGGCAGCGGCAGCCGATGCGAGGTTGGCCACGGCGAGATGATTGACGAGCTCTGCAGCGCGGCGGTCATCCTCTGCCTTATCGACATTGGTATATGCGGCGCAATTGACGATTATGTCCACCGACTCGGCCGACATCATGCGCCCTACCGCCCCGCGGTCAGTGATGTCGAGCTGCGCCACATCGGTGAAGACATATCGGTGCACACTGCCTGCCGCCACCCGGCGCATTTCATTGCCGAGTTGCCCGTCGGCACCTGTGACTAAGACATTCATTGTAGTCGTTTATTTATAGTAGTCTGTATTGAAATCAAAATCGAGGTCGCTGTCGCAGAGCCTTGCCCTGACGATATCCTTGTCTGACATCACGGCGCGGTCACGCGGCACCCGCCAGTCGATGCCCAGGCCATCGTCGAGCATCTGTATGCCCCCCTCGCTCTGCGGAGCATAGAATGCATCGCACTTGTACTGGAACACGGCCACGTCGCTCAGCACCGCAAAGCCGTGGGCAAACCCGCGGGGAATGAAGAGCTGGAGGTGATTGTCGGCAGTCAGCTCGACAGCCACATGCTGCCCGAAGGTAGGCGAGCCGCGCCTGATGTCTACGGCCACATCGAGGACGCTGCCGACGACACAACGCACCAATTTGCTTTGGGCATACGGCATGCGCTGGTAATGCAGGCCACGCATCACACCGTAGGTCGATTGGCTCTGATTGTCCTGTACGAATCTGACAGGCCGTACCAACTCGTCAAACATGCGCTGCGAATAGGACTCATAGAAATAGCCGCGGCCGTCGTTGAAGATGCGCGGCTTGATGATGACGACACCATCGATAGCTGTCTTTATTACCTCCATACGTATTATTTCAAAGTGTCTTGTGCTGCCGGCTCATCGATGAGTTTCATCAGATAACGGCCATATTGGTTCTTGAACATAGGCTGAGCCAGTTGCCTCATTTTGTCTGCCGTAATCCAGCCTTTGGAATAAGCTATCCCCTCGAGGCAGGCTATCTTGAGCCCTTGGCGTTTCTCTATCACTTCGACGAAGATGGATGCCTCGGCCAGAGAATCGTGCGTCCCGGTGTCAAGCCATGCGAATCCGCGCCCCAGTGTCCGGACTTTCAGCTCGCTGTCGGCGAGAAACTGCTGGTTTACGGCAGTGATTTCGAGTTCGCCACGCGCCGAGGGCTTGATGCCCTTTGCTATCCCGACTACTTTGTTTGGGTAGAAATAGAGTCCCACTACGGCATAGTTGGACTTAGGCCTTGCGGGCTTCTCCTCGATGGAAAGACAATTCCCGTCGCCATCAAACTCCGCCACCCCATACCTCTCGGGGTCATCCACCCAATATCCGAAGACCGTCGCCTTGGCATTGGTCTCAGCATCGCGGACAGCGTCAGCCAGCAACTCGGTGAAGCCGGCACCGTGGAATATGTTGTCACCCAAGACAAGGCAGACCGATTCGTCACCGATGAATTCTTCGCCTATTATAAATGCTTGGGCAAGGCCATCCGGGGATGGCTGTTCGGCATATTCGATTCTTATGCCATAGTCACTGCCGTCGCCAAGCAATCTTTTGAAACCGGGCAAATCCTGCGGCGTGGAAATCAACAGTATGTCACGTATGCCGGCAAGCATGAGGACCGAGATGGGATAGTAGACCATCGGCTTGTCATAGATGGGCAGCAGCTGTTTGCTCACACCCTTGGTTATCGGATAAAGGCGGGTGCCTGACCCACCGGCTAACACTATTCCTTTCATTCGTTATGCTATTGAGTAGTACAACACTGCACGCAGAGCGGCACAATCAATGCCCACGCGCCATGCAGTGCATGGCAAAGGTATGCAAATGATATGAATCCGGATTATAACTGAATACAAAAACACATCTCAGAGCACCTGACCGGCGCCGGCATAAGACAAAATGGCGGCGGAGACATGGTATCTCCGCCGCCGGCTGTTAAAGATTCGGGTTAAAATGTTCTACTTCTTTTCCGTATAACCATAGCCATAGCCGTAACCATAATTATAGCCATAGCGATGATAGCCGTAGCGTCCCGGCCTCTCCTTGACCGCATTGAGCAGCACTACCATATTCGGCAGACGGCTGGAGCGATAGATTTCCTCAACTTCGGGTACTAAGACACGCTCCATCAACCCGACACGGATGACGAATATAGACATGTCAGCGACACGTGCTATGACCGAAGTGTCGGCGACGATGTTAAGCGGCGGGCAATCTATATAAACATAGTCATAACGTGTGCGCAACTCAGCTATCAGTTCATCGAGCCGTCCTCCTTGCAGCAACTCTGCCGGGTTGGGCGGCAATGCGCCGACAGGGATGACATCAAGATTAGGATAGTCGGGATGGTGGCATATTATATTATCCACATCAGTCTCAAAGCCTGCGAGGTAGGACGATACGCCTGTTTTGGTCTTCTGCACCGTCTTGCTCAACGTGGCCTTGCGCATGTCGAGGTCTATGAGGCAGACCTTGACCTTCTTTATGGACATCGTGGCTGCGAGATTGGCGGCGACAAACGTCTTGCCCGAATCGACATTATAAGAAGTGAAAAGTGTCACCAATGACTTAGTTTCGATGCGTTTGGCAACGAAATCAAGGTTGGCACGCACTACCCTGAAAGCTTCATTCACTGTGTCGCGGCTGCCATCCTTGACCACTATCGCGTTTTCGCTGCTGACTGCCGAGACTTCGCGCATGAAGCAGAGGAAATGTTTCCTCACCCCGACAAACGGAAGTTCGCCTACAAACGGCGCAGACAATGCCTCGAGGTCTTTTTTGCCTCTGACAGTCGAATCGAGCACATCCTTGACGACTTTGTAAATGAATGGGACTATCAGGCCTATGGCTATGGCCAAAACGAGGATGGAGGTAGTCTTGGGAGACACCGGGGCGTTGCTTCCGGTGGCATAAGACATGATGCGCGTATTGTCCACGACGAGTGAGCTTGACAGTTCGTTCTCTTCCCGCTTCTGCAACAGATAGACATAAAGCGATTCTTTTACTTTCTGTTGGCGTTCGATGTCTATAAGTTCCTTGGCTTGGGTCGGTGTCATTTCTATTTTGCCACGTATCTGGCTCTCGCGGCTCTCAATGTTTTTAGCCTGTAGCTGCAATGTGGCAATCAGATTGGATATTGACCTGAAGATTGACGAGCGCATCATCTCGAGCGAAATGTTGTAGTCCTCGACGACAGGATTGCTCGGGCTGCTGTTTTCAAGGAGAGCCTTATAGCGCAACAACGTAGTGTTATACTCGGCGATCTGGCTTCCCACGTTGGCATCCTGTATGCCGGCACCGCTGGGCAGGAGGGAATTGTTGTTATTGCTGTCCTTCAGATAGTCTAATATATATTGTGCGATGGCCAGTTCGTTGGTGATGTCAAAATAGCGCGACGAGTAGACTGACGATTCCTCTGCCGTCTGCTGTGCCTCGGACGGGATGTCAAAGAGTTTGTTTTCTTTCTTGAACTCTTCGACATCGGTATCAACGGCGTTCAGCTCGTTTTCGATTATCACCAATCGCTCATTGATGAAGTTGGAGGTATTGACGCGCGCCTCGTTCATATAGGATATCCACTCCTCATTGTAGACATCTATCAGTGCATTGACAATGTCATCGGCGCGGCTGATCACATTGTCGGTGATTGAGATATTGATTACGGAAGTCTCCTTCTCCGCAAGCTCGACGCTCAGGCTTCTGAGGAATGCTTTGGCGACATCATGCACAGAGCCGCAAGAGACCTTGACTGATGTGTCGAACCCATCGGCATAAAAGCGTGTGGGGGCTATGAATATCTTGCCGATCGGCGTTTCGACCGTGTCATTGAGGCTGACGGTGATGTCATCTATGCCGAGCCTGTCGCCTTTGTAATAGAACGAAGACAGCTCTACCGATGTGTCCGAAGACTTGCTTATCTCGAAGGTATAGCCGGCAGGGGTGCCCCCTTCGCCAAAAGACACCTTGACCGGTGCGTTGTTGTAGAGCACCTCATCCCTGAGGAGATTGTGTTTATAGGTGAATACATCCAGCCCGAGACGTTTTACCACCCGCTCCATGAGGATGGGTGATTTGAAGGCCTGGATTTCATTCATGACATCCACGCTCACACCCGAGAAGCCGTTGAGGTCTTGGAACGCTTCCAGCTCGGCAATGCCCGAGCGTCCGCGCGAGTCAGACTTGATCATGACCTGTGCGCTCCGCACATAGGACTTGGGGGTCACATACAAATAGTAGAAAGCGACGCACACACACAGGAAGATGGACAGGAGTATCCACCACTTCTTCTCCCATGCCCAAAAGAGATATTCCTTGATATTTATCACATCATCTTGCTTGGCGGCTACCTGCGCCGCAGGGATATTGTCGGGTCTTTCGCTATTATTTGCCATATCGCCAGTCTTTATTTTGTCTTATTTAAAACGTTACAGAAACAACTATTTAATCTCATTTGAATATCAATACGGCCAATGATGTCAGGAATGATGATATCGAGATCCAGAGTGAGACAGACTTGAGGTTATTCTCGTTTATCGTCGATTGTCCGGCCTTGACTTTGTTGGGCTCGACATAGATGACATCGTTCTGACGGAGGTAGTAGACGGGCGAATTGAACAGGTCTGCCGAGCGAAGGTCCACGTTGTAAGTCGTGCGGGTCCCGTTCTCCTCACGCACGACAAAGACCCCGTCGCGCCGGCCGAAGATAGTCAGGTCACGTGCCATGGCAAGTGCTTCGAGGAGGGTAATCTTGTCGCCGTTGATGGTGTATGAACCGGGGCTGTTCACCTCGCCGATGATTGAGATTTTGAAGTTCATGAATTCGACCGTGACGACCAGTTCCTTGAGCAGTCCGGCATCGACTATCGCCTTTTTGATATATTCCTGCAGTTGCCAGCGTGTCATGCCGGCGACTTGTATCTTGCCCAGCACGGGGAAATCGATAGTCCCGTCGTTGGCCACCACATAGCCCAGCAAGCGTTGAGACCCGCCGCCCGAGACGGTTTCGGAGCCTGTCTGGTAGTTGGCCGTCATAAGGTTGAACATCGAGGCCAATTCCATCGACCGGCTGGACACGACGATCGAGAGCATGTCCTGCGGCTGTATCACGATGCCCATATTCTCACGGATGGCGACGGTGTCGTTGATTTTGACATCTTGGATGTAATTGATCTTCTTGTAGGTCTTGCATGATGACATGAGGGCCACTGCCGAAATTATCAAAATGCATAGTCTCAATACTTTCATAAAGCACATGTAGGGTTAAAATTTTTAATATCTATCTTTATAGTCAGTCTTGTCTGCGCCGTGGCATACGATGTTTTGCCCCGCGGCATTGTATGCCGTGCGGCATGGCATTGTATGTTTTTGCTTATGGCATACTACCCTTTTCATCACAGCATCACTTCTTATGTTCGTCATTATAGGCTATATGCCATATCTTGCCCGTTCTATGCTCGTGGCGCAATATGAAGTAATTGATTACGACATTGAGCAGCGTCCACGTGGCAATGTCGATCAGGAACACCAGCGTCAGGCCGACCAGCCTGACAAGCACGACATTGTATATGATGAAAAACAGGGCTATGCCCAGCAGGGTCACCATCACTGCCGTAGCCTTCAGCCCGGTGCGGAGCAGCTTGTGATGGATGTGGTTCTTATCCGGCAGGAAAAGGTTGCGCTTGTCCCTTGCACGCGTCAATACCACACGGGCAACATCAAAGAGAGGTATTATCAGCGATGACATTGCCACCACCGAAAGCCCGTTGTCCCACGGGTCGAGACTCGCGGAAGTCTTGAGGAAAAACAAAAGCAGGAAGCTTATCGTATAGCCCAAAGTCAAGCTCCCCGTGTCGCCCATGAAGAGTTTCTGCCGCCGCTCGGCACGCCCGAAGACATTATAAAAGAAGAATACATAAAGGACACCCACCACAGCGCCTATGAATATGACATGCAGGGTGCCGCCATAAGCATAGAAAAGCGAAGCAAGGAAGACCAATGCTATCAACGAAAGGCCGGATGCGAGGCCGTCGATGCCGTCTATCAGATTGATGGCATTGGTGATATACACCACGAGGATGACCGTCAGGATGCTGCCAAGCCAGAACGGCAATTCATATATGCCGAACAGACCGCCGAGATTATTGATGTAAAGTCCGGAGAAAGGGAATAGCGATGCCACGACAAGCTGCACGAGGAACTTTGACTTATAGCCCACACCTATCAAATCATCGGCGCAGCCAATCAGATAAAGCGATGTAAGCCCTATAAAGAATGCATAGAAAAGGAACGTAAGCCCCATATACTCATCGCCCGGGAAATAGCCGAACAACTTGTAGCATATTGCCAGTGCGGAAAGGAACGATATGATCGTGATGGGGAAAAAGGTGACACCGCCCAGACGGGGAATAGGTGCCGTGTGCACCTTGCGGTCGTCGGGGATGTCAAACAGCTTCTTTTTATAAGAGATGACAAGCACCCTCGGCATGAGCAATGCGCCCAAGACCATAGACAAAGTTATTGAAATCAAGCAGAATAGCATAATATCAATTTTTACAAAAGTATTAAATCCTCTCAGTCCTTAAGTACCTTTAAAATCCCCCCCCCCGTTGATTAACCATAATTAACACAAGGGCATCATACTCCGGGACTTGCCTGCCTTTCAAACTCTCATTCAGACCACATCATCAACTGCTGCTGCGCATAGCCAGCGCAGTACGGCATGGACGGGACATTATTAGTATTTTGGGCAAAGATAGGCATTAAATCTTTTAAACCATAAATTTACCCATTTTGACATTAGCCAATAATTCTACAGTCATGCCTTGTGCCTCGCGGCGCGCCTGCGGCGGTACTCAGCCTTCATCTTGGCCGCTCCCGAGCCGTGCGCTCCCACCTTATATGCCTTTTTCTTTGCCTTTGTCTTTACCTTGCCGGCTGCTGCACCATTTTTAGGCGACGGGGCAGGCTTGAATACTATCCCGCCTGTCATGGCTTTAATTATTTCATCCATAAATACTTATCTGAATTTTACTTTATCAATATTTGAAGCGGAAGCATACTTCAGCAGCAATGCTTCCAATTCTTCTGCCGCATCGTCGGGACTTGTCGCCCCATAACTATTGACGATGAGCAACAGATGGCTCGTGGCAAGGTCGATCTTCGTCCGTTCATTGTCACTCGTGGGTGTACCGATGCCGCCCGCTCCATCCCTGTAGACAGGCAGCGAAGCAATATTCAACGGCCCCCGCCCTATGCCTTCGTACGGCTCGCCATCCCTCCCCACGCCAAGCACAAGCCTGTCACCGACGATTTTATCAGCATCAAATCCTCCGATGGAATAACCGGTTTCCATCGAGACAAGATTGACAAGATCGACCACGGTGCTGACTCTGTAGAGTTGCATCCCACGCAGCACCCTGCGGCACAAAGCCTCGGCAGACGGACGGTAGCGGCTCGGATCCTTGCCGAGTGCACGATAGGCATCGCGTGTCGCCCTGATAGCGTCAATGTCCTTGACACTGTCCACCGTATATGCCTCACGATAGGCGGCCACCCGGCTGTCTATTTCACACCACAATGCGTCATCGGGCTCACTATTGACGATGTCCGCGCTGATTGCCACGCCGCGGAAACCGGGACATGCACGACGAAAGCCTTCTTCTATCTCTATGTTTACCATTAGTATGACGTTATATCAACATTATTCCGGTGAGCATCCTCCCCGATTCCGTGCCGAGTGCGCGGGCTGAGAAATATTCATCCGAGTGGCTGCGCGAACAGATTCCTGCCAGACCTATATTGTCATGCGGGATGCCGCACGACTCGAGCAGCTGCATGTTGGCTTGCCATAGGTCGATATGCCATTTGCTGCGGTTTTCGTCGCGGGACGCTATCTCACCCATGTCAAAGCCTGCACGGTCAAAAGCCTGAAAGACTTCGTCACCCACCTCGAATGCCTCTGCCGAAATCGATGGACCTATAAAGGCCCGTATCCCGGCCGGTTCGCACCGGTAGCCGTCTGTCATCAATCTGACGGCGCAGGCAGCAATCTTGGCCACCGTGCCACGCCACCCGGCATGGACAGCGGCGACGACGCCTGCATCAGAACTGAGGAGCAGCGGGACACAGTCGGCTGTCGATATCCCAAGGCACACATTGCGCAAGCGTGTGACGATGCCATCGACACCATAGGGACTTATCACTTTGGCACTGCCCGGACAAGTGCAATCGCCGGCACGCAAGTCATATACCACACTGCCATGCACCTGTCGCGGCATGACGAAAGCATCGATGCGGTAAGGCAGGGCTGACACGAGACGGCGGCGATTCTCCTCGACACAACTGATGTCGTCGCCACAATAGTCAGTGCAATTCATCGAAGCGTATGCCCCGGTGCTCACTCCGCCGGCACGCCGGGTGTAGAAAGCACAGACCTTGTGGCATGAAGTGAGCCAGTCACACTCGACGAGCATGGGACCAGCATCAGTCGTCGTCCTCGGTGGGGTCGTCATCTATATATTCGTAATCGAAATATTCCTCATCATCCATGTCTTCATCTACCGGCATGGCGATATCCATGTCCTCACCTTCCGCCCTCAATTCTTCGGCCAAGCGTGCCTTGTTGCGGTGCACTACGGTCTCGATTGACGAGGCCAGTTTGTTGCTTTCCTCATTCAATTCACGCCAGAGCATGTCCTTCAGCTGTTGCAGGCCGAGTCCCGTGAACGATGATATGAAGATGTGTGGCACGTCGGGCAACGACTTTTCGATTTCATCCATCAGTTCCGTGTCGAGCATGTCAGACTTGGTGATTGCCAGCACACGGTGTTTGTCCAGCAAGTCCGGATTGAAGTTGGTGATTTCGTTCATCAATATCCCATATTCCGCCGTTATGTCGTCGGCATCGGCCGGCACCATGAACAGGAGTATGGAGTTTCTCTCGATGTGTCTCAAGAAGCGCAAGCCGAGTCCACGTCCCTCGCTCGCACCTTCGATGATACCCGGTATGTCCGCCATGACAAATGATTTGCCGTCATGATATGGGACGATGCCCAGATTGGGTTCGAGGGTTGTAAACGGATAGTCTGCTATCTTTGGCTTGGCGGCAGAGAGTTTTGAGAGCAATGTCGATTTGCCGGCGTTGGGGAATCCCACCAGACCGACGTCTGCCAGTAGCTTGAGTTCCATGATGACCGTGCGCTCGAGCATCGGCTCGCCGGGCTGTGCGAAGCGTGGTGCCTGGCGTGTCGGTGTCTTGAAGTGCCAATTGCCCAATCCGCCACGGCCTCCCTTGAGCAACACGACTTCCTGTCCGTGCTCGGTCACGTCGCAGATGTAATCTCCATTCTCGGCATCATATACCACGGTGCCGCAAGGCACTTCGACATACACGTCGTCGCCGTCCTTGCCGAAGCATCTGTTGGGTCCGCCATTGCCTCCGTTGCCGGCAAAGACATGACGCTGGTAGCGCAGATGCAGCAATGTCCAATAGTTGCGGTTGCCCCTCAGGATGACATGCCCCCCGCGTCCTCCGTCACCGCCGTCGGGGCCGCCGTTGGGGATATACTTGGTGCGCCTCATGTGCGCAGAGCCTCTGCCCCCCTTGCCGGAGCGGCAATAGATCTTGACGTAGTCTACAAAGTTTGATTCTGCCATGGCATTTTATAAAAAGAGCCCTGCATGGCTAATGTGCCATACACGGCTCCCGATTGTTCGGTCATATTACAATTTTGAAATGACAGAGGCTATCTCGTCGAAGATAGCATCCATCGAGCCGACGCCATTGATGTGTTGGTATTTCCCCTCGGCTTTATAGAAGTCTTTGAGCGGTGAGGTCTGTTCGCTGTAGACTGTCAGTCTCTTTTTGATTGTCTCAAGATTGTCATCTGCGCGCCCCGACTCCTGTCCGCGCTTAATGAGGCGGTCGATCAGTTCATCCTCTGGCACGTCGAGGTCAAGCATCACAGAGACGTCTTGCCCGCGCTCTGAGAGCATCTTTTTGAGGGCCTCGGCCTGCGGGATGGTGCGTGGGAATCCGTCGAAGATGACTCCTCTGGAGTCTTTCAGCGAGTCGAGCACGCTGGCAAGTATGTCGATAATCAATGCATCGGGCAGCAATTGTCCCTGATCGATATAGCCTTTGGCCACTTTGCCCAGTTCGCTGCCTTTCTTTATTTCAGCCCTGAGCACATCTCCCGTCGAGATGTGGCTGACACCATACTTCTCCACGATGCGCGCACTCTGAGTGCCCTTGCCAGAGCCGGGCGCTCCGAAAATCACGATATTAAGCATATTCTGTCAATGTTTTAAATTATTCTACCGTATATATAGCCGGCAGGTTGCGTCCCTGCCCGTCATAATCGAGGCCATAACCGACGATAAACTCATTGGGAATCTCCATTGCGACATAATCTATGTGCAGATCGACCTTCAGCTTATCGGGTTTGACGAGGAGCGAGCATATCCTGACTTCCTTTGGCTCATGCTCGCGGATGAGATCCAGCAGACGCAGCATGGTCAATCCTGTGTCCACGATGTCTTCGACTATGACCACCGTGCGTCCCCTGAGCGTGTCTGACAGGCCTATCAACTGTTTGACCCGGCCGGTCGATTCGGTGCCGGAATACGAAGACAGCTTCACAAACGATATTTCGCTCGGGATATTGACATGCTTCATCAGGTCGCCGGCAAACATGAATGCACCGTTGAGCACGCACAGGAAAATGGGATTGCTGTCGGCCAAGTCCCTGTTGATTTCAGCGGCCACCCTTTTGACCTGCCCGATTATTGTTTCCTCGGGAATTGAAAGATTGAAAACCTTGTCTTTAATCTTGACGCTCGCCATAATTGTGCATTTTTATGGCTGCAAAGATAATGCAAATCGTGCGAAATGCCGCCGGCAACAGGCCACGAGATGCACCACGCCTGCCGCAAAAAAACGGGGCATGCCACGGGATGCGCGATGTGAGGAGTCCGGGACACCGGCCGGAGCACGACAGCACAGGACGCAACGACCGATGGCATACAATGCAACCGGCGGTGGCATACAATGTTTCCGGTCATGGCATACAATGTTTCAGGCGGAAACACCGTATGCCATCGGCTGCACGGTCAGAACATCCCGCGCGAATGTGAAAACGCCATGAGCGAAGAGATGCGACGTTGCACACGGTTGATGGCACTCTCGTCGCAGGTGTCCACCGTCACGACGAGGCGTTGCAGCAATCTGAACCATGCGAACCACAGCACATCGCGCGCGTCACGCCCGCCGGCAATGAGCCCTGACAGCAAAGCATGCGACGACGACGGAGGGAAGTCAAGAGATGCCGCCACTGCCATGTCTGACAGCGGGTCGCCGAGACACAGGCCGAGGGACACGGCGGCGGCGAATGTCTGGCTGCACATGTGACGCGAAATCATATAGCGGAAAGCCTCATCAGACAAGACGGCCACGCGGCGTCCCGCACCCACACACCGGGCATGGCCTGACAAAAGGCCAGCGACCTGCCAGTCATACAAGAACTTCACAGGCCGGACATCATAGGAATGCAGCAGCGAAGCTGCCATCTCAGGATAGTCATGCGGCACGAGGGTGGCAGTGCCGCAGTCACGGTGCATACGCTCCAGCGCGCGGCAAAGGCCGGACAACCCGGCATCGTGCGGCACATCACGGCACATCATCATGTCATCTGCGTCATCTGGCATCGGGTCACAACATTAGCTCAAATGCCAGACGCTCGCCACGCGAAGCCTCGGCGTAATTTATCTTGCCGCAACAGACGAAACCCTTACGGGCAAAGATAGCGAGCATGGCTTGATTGTCGGCGGCTGTGTCAGCACGCATCGAGAGGCATCCGCACCCACGTGCCAGCTGCATTGCCCGGTCGATGAACGACGAAGCATAGCCCTGCCCCCTGCAGTCTGACGCCACAGCCAGCCGGTGCACGACTGCATAGCGGCTGTCGGCAGTGAGCCACGCGCCATCGATGGACGAATAAGCCTGCTCGTCGGCACATTGCACCACGCCGTAGGCGGCCACACCGCGACGGCACTCGATGACCCACGCATTGCCGCCGGCCACATCGTCATCGATCGTGGAGCGCAGCGGGTAATTGTCCCCCCACTGGACGCTGCCACGTGCGAGCATATCGGCCTTGGCATCACAGATTATGCCCCACACCTCATCGGCATCGGCAGGCAAGGCACGGCGGAAAGTCGGGTCAGAAATGCTCATTTCAATAAAGGACAAAGCCGGCCACACCGGCCATGACAATGACTAATATGGGGTGGACCTTAATCCAATAGGTAGCCACAAACGCCAAAATGAAGATAATCACACTGGACACAAACTGATAGCGGTCAGTGTCCCAGCTGCCGAAGTTGTCGGCATTCATCAGCACCAGCGCAGCCGAAGCCACGAGTCCCACGACGGTGGGACGCAATCCCATGAACACTGACTCGACAAGCGGATGTGTCCTGTACTTCACCAGCATCCGTGTGACCGTGAGCATCAGGATAAACGACGGCAACACCACGGCGAAAGTGGCCAAAGCCGACCCGAGTACAGCCAGAGCCATCGTACCATCCGGGTGCTGCATCACTGACATATAGCCGACGTAGGTCGCCGAATTGATGCCTATCGGCCCGGGAGTCATCTGACTGATGGCTATGATGTCGGTGAATTCATGCGGGTCAAGCCATCCGTGCTTGGTGACTACTTCGCCTTGAATCATCGAGATCATGGCATAACCACCGCCGAAACCGAACAGCCCGATCTTGAAGAAAGTATAGAAAATCTGAAGGAAAAGGACTAACATTGGCTGCCTCCTTTCGTCTTGCGCCTGACGTAACCATACAAGTAGCCGCCCGCTCCGCCGGCGATGATGACATAGATGGGCGACACGGCCATGAGCCATATCAACAGAGCTGCGATGACCGGGATGATGGCATTGCGCCATGTCAGCTTGGCCGACCGCGCCATCTGGAAACATGGTGCGGCGATGAGGGCGACGACAGCGGGGCGTATGCCTTTGAATACCTTGATGACAGTCGGGTTGTCTTGGAAGTTTGTGAAAAACAATGCTATGAGCAGGATTATGGCAAACGACGGGAAAGCCGTGCCAAAAGCCGTGGCAATCGCTCCGCGCAAACCCTTCAGCCGGTATCCGACGAAGATTGCCATGTTGATGGCGAGTATGCCGGGCACGGTCTGCGCCACAGCGAGCAGGTCGATGAAATCTTCGCGTGAAATCCACTTTTTGTTATCGACAAATTCACGCTCGATGAGCGGCACCATGGCATATCCACCGCCTATGGTGAAGAGGCCTATCTTGGCGAAGATATAAAGCAGAGTCAGATATTGTTTCATTTCACTCGGGCAGACAGCCGGGCTGACGGTCGGCAGCCATCATTGCCGGGCATGTCGGTTGCACCTTATTTGTTATTGAAAATGCGGGGCAACGACGTCACCCCGCACCATTTGCATGATTAGCGGCGATGGGCTTCCACCCAGCGACGTGCATTGACAAACGCCTCAATCCACGGAGTGACCTCGTCATCACGGCGGTCAAGGGGATAATATGCACACTGCCACGGGAAAATAGCCCTCTCAAGGTGAGGCATCATGGCTACATGGCGACCGTCACGTGAAGCAATCGCAGCTGCCGAATAAGACGATCCGTTGGGATTGCCGGGATATTCGGTATATGAATACTTGGCCACGATGTTGTATTTATCCTCCGGATAGGGCAACGAGAATTTGCCTTCGCCATGGGCTACCCAGATGCCGAGACGACTGCCACTGAGCGACCCGAACATCACCGATGAATTTGGCTCAATGTCAAGCCCGAGGAAAGCGGACTCAAACTTGTGAGAATCATTGTGGAGCATACGGGCTTTGTCGGCATACTCGGGATTGATGAGGTCAAGTTCTACCATCAACTGGCATCCATTGCATATACCCAGCGAGAGGGTATCCTCACGGGAATAGTAATTGTCAAGCGCACGTTTGGCCTTCTCGTTGAAGAGGAATGCTCCTGCCCACCCCTTAGCCGAGCCGAGGACGTCAGAGTTGGAGAAGCCTCCGCAAAAGACGATCATATTGACATCATCCAATGTCTCTGCACCGCTGACCAAGTCTGCCATCGTGACATCCTTGACATCAAAACCGGCAAGATAAAGCGAATAAGCCATCTCGCGCTCGCCATTGGTGCCTTTCTCACGGATAATGGCAGCCCTGACGCCCGACGGTGTGCGGCGGTCTGCCGATATGCCGAGCGACTGTAGCCGTCCGTCAAACGCCCTGTCTATCTTGAAACCGAGCGGTTGCACCTTATAGTTGTCCCGACGTGACTCTGCGCATCCGTTGAACGATTGCTTGCGGTCGAGCATATATGACGAGTGATACCACACATCACGCAAGGCATCGATGTCGAAGACATGCCTGTCATCGCCCTTGATTATCGTGAGCTTGCGCTCGGCACACGGGAAGCCGATGCGTGCATAACCGACACCCTCATTGTCCAATATACGTTTCACGTCGGCCTTGTGTGCGGCGGATACCTGTATGATAACTCCGGGATTCTCGGCAAACAATATTTTTACGAGGTCATCTTCCTTTATCTTATTGAGCGAGATGTCAAGCCCGCCATGCGTATTGGCAAAACACATCTCAAGCAATGTCACGATCATGCCGCCGGCAGATATGTCGTGTCCGGCCATCACATAGCCCATCGAAATCAATTCCTGGACGGCATTGAACGCATCACGGAAGTAGTCAGCCGACTTGACAGCAGGCACATCGCTGCCGACCTTGCCGAGTGACTGCGCGAATGCCGAGCCGCCGAGACGATGACTGTCAAAGCTGAAATCAATGTGGAAGATGTCACTGTTGGGATCATTGACCAAGACCGGCGAGACCACCCGGCGAATGTCAGACACTTCACCTGCGGCAGAGACGATGACAGTGCCCGGAGAGATGACTTTGGTGCCATCTGAATACTGCTGTGTCATGGACAAAGAGTCCTTGCCGGTCGGCACATTTATCTGGAGGGCACAACAGAAGTCAGACAAAGCTTTGACAGCGGTATAGAGACGGGCGTCCTCACCCTCCTGCGAGCGGCAGGGCCACATCCAGTTGGCTGAGAGCGAGACGGTGGAAAGACCGTCCACGAGCGGTGCCCACACCAGATTGGTCAATGCCTCGGATACCGACAGGACCGAGCCGGCAGCGGGGTCGGCCAATGCAGCCTGAGGAGCATGTCCTATGGCGGTAGCAATGCCCGAGCGTCCACGATAGTCCAGAGCCACGACACCGCAGTCACTCAACGGCAACTGTATCTCGCCCTGGCATTGCTGGCGTGCGACCTTGCCGGTGATAGACCTGTCCACCTTGTTGATAAGCCAGTCCTTGCATGCCACTGCCTCAAGTTGCAGTACACGGCGGAGATAGTCGTCGAGACGCGAGCTGTCGTATGCCGCATCCTCATATTTCCGCTCCACGGTGTTGTCACGCATGATGGTCTTGGGCGAACTGCCGAACATCTGATCGACAGCCAAGTCAAACGGACGCACGCCGTCAGCCTGTTCGAAGACGAAACGTCCGTCACCGGTCGTCTCACCCACGACATACATCGGGGCACGCTCGCGCTCCGCGATTTTTCTGATATGTTCCAATGCTTCTTCCTCGACGAGCAGGCCCATGCGCTCCTGAGACTCATTGGCGATTATCTCCTTTGCCGAGAGTGTATTGTCACCTATCGGCAACTTATCCATGTGAATGAGGCCGCCGCAATCTTCCACCAGTTCTGACAAGCAGTTCACATGTCCTGCCGAGCCATGGTCATGGATTGAGACTATCGGATTGACACTTTCCTCACAAAGGGCACGCACGACATTGTAGGCACGTTTCTGCATTTCGGCATTGGCACGCTGCACGGCATTGAGTTCAATGCCCGTGCTATAACGTCCCGTATCGACCGACGACACAGAGCCTCCGCCAAGGCCGATGCGGTAGTTGTCTCCACCGAGCACAACGATTTTATCCCCCACACCGGGCTTGCCCTTGAGACAATCGCGGCGTGTGCCGTAACCGACGCCGCCGGCAAGCATTATCACTTTGTCATAGCCATAAGCCACGCCCTGCTCTTCATGTTCAAAGGTCAGGACAGAGCCGCAGATAAGCGGCTGGCCAAACTTATTGCCGAAGTCCGACGCACCGTTGGAAGCCTTTATCAGTATCTGCTCGGGCGACTGGTAGAGCCATTTGCGCACCGGCAATATGTCTTCCCAATCACGGCCTGCGCCTGTGCGCGGATAAGAAGTCATATAGACGGCCGTGCCGGCGATAGGCATCGAGCCTTTGCCGCCTCCCATGCGGTCGCGGATCTCACCGCCCGTGCCGGTAGATGCGCCATTGAACGGCTCGACGGTGGTGGGGAAATTGTGCGTCTCGGCTTTCAACGAGATCACAGTCTCCACGTCTTTGATTTTGAAATAGTCGGGACGTGAATGGTCCTCAGGGGCAAACTGCTCGGCGACAGGGCCGCGGGCGAATGCCACGTTGTCCTTATAGGCTGAGATTATGCGGTTGGGGTTTTCGCTCGTGGTCTTTTTTATCATCTGGAAGAGCGAAGACTCCATCTCCTTGCCATCTATAATGAATGTGCCACCGAAAATCTTATGGCGGCAATGCTCAGAATTGATCTGGGCGAAGCCAAACACCTCGGAATCTGTCAGACGTCTGCCGAGGTCGGCTTCGACCTTCTTCAGATAATCCATTTCCTCTGGTGACAGTGCCAGACCCTCCTGCTCGTTGTAAGCCTCCAAGTCGTCGATATAGACAATCGGCTCCGGCTCGTGATTGGTGGTGAATACCGCTTGGTCAAGCGACTTGTAAAGCCTCTGAAGCATCGGGTCATAATCCGCATCCTCCCCCGAAACCGGGAAATATTCCTCTATACGGCTTATGCCGCCCACACCCATATTCTGAGTTATCTCGACCGCATTAGTACTCCACGGCGTGACCATCTCGCGGCGCGGTCCGACATACCATCCGTCGAGCGAGCGGTCCGCCAAAAGCCCGGCATTGCCAAACAGCCATTCCAACTTTTGCAAGTCGTCCCGGCACAATTCCTTCGCTGTCTCAACAGCTATCACACTGCCCTGTGTGGTCTTGAAAAACAAAATCATATATCTATTGTCTAATTAATCTATTATTAACGAAATGACAGTCACAACTTGCGGAAAGCGGCCATCGCCCAGCCGTCACGCTCACGGCTGTGGACATAAAACAGCCCGTGCTCCTCGGCCACGCGGCGGATGAAAGGGATATCCTCTACATAATAGCCGCTCGTGCAAAGCATTGCACCCGGCGACATGACCGCGGCATAGGCCGGAATGTCCTCGAGCAATATGTTGCGGTTGATGTTGGCCAGCACCACGTCAAACGGCCCATGGCCTGCCAGCACCGAGGCATCGCCCTCGATGACATCGATATTGTCAATGCCGTTGAGCGACATGTTGTCCCTCGAATTGTCCACGCACCATCTGTCGATGTCCACGGCCAGTAGCGGCCCCGCCCCGCGCTTGCTGGAGAGGATTGCGAGTACCGAAGTGCCGCACCCCATGTCGAGCACCGCGCGCCCGGCGAGCGGCATGTCAAGCAGTTCCTCAATCATCATGCTCGTCGTGGCATGATGACCCGTGCCGAACGCCATCTGGGGATTGATGATTATGTCATAGTCAGCATGGGGCACTTCACGATGGAATGTGCTGTGGATCACACAGCGGTCACCCACGACAATCGGTGTGAAGAAATTGTCTTCCCAGACCTTATTCCAGTCGCGGTCCTCGGCTTCTGCCAACTGATAGTCGAGGCACTCGACCTCGACAGGCAAGTCGCGCAAAGCAGCGGCAAACAAATCTCGGTCAAAGTCCTTCTGCTGCACATAGGCAGTCAGCCCGCCATCGCTCTCGACGAAGCTCTCAAAGCCCACGTCAGCCAGCACAGCGGCGAGGACATCACGCACCAGCTCGGTGTCGGGCACGACCGTCAGCTTGACTTCATAATATTTCATGATTGTCTTTTATTGTTATGGCACTATCTGCCTGCAAATATAGTGCAAATCGGGCGCAATGAAGCTCTCCGCAGTCAGCAAGATGCACCGCGCAGCCCCAAATGCCGTGCAAACCGCCCGCATGAGAAGTGTCCGGCAACGGTTGCAAACTCCCGCAAGGTCGCTTGCAAACCTACAGATGACAGTATGCAAAGTATATTCGCAACTTGCGAATATACATTGTGCACCGTGACAGCGGGGTTTATATGCTATGTGCATGGGGTCGGCATGCGCCTTACAACAATTATATGTCAGTGTCACGGCCGCCGTCAGCCGGGCGGACGGCATAAAAGCAATCCCCCCGCGCTGCTTGCCGTGCAGTGCGGGGGGATGCGATGCGGGGTGGCGGGACGGCCGGATGCGTCAATTGGCCTTCTCTGACATGAACTTTATCTTCACGAGGCGCACGTCTTCAGGCGCTACGTCATCGCCGAGTTCTTCGATGGCTTCGTCCACGTCTCCGGTCTCAGACTCCATCAGATATTGATAGATATCATCGAGGAGATAGTCATCCATCTTGTCTTTCAAATAATAATCAATGTTGAGCTTCAATCCTGCATTGACTATCGACTCGAGTGTGTCAAGCAACTCGTCGAATGTCATGCCATGGAATGCGGCTATTTCATCCAGCGAGACACGGCGGTCGATGCTCTGTATTATTGACAGTTTTTTCTCGGAGTTCTTCGGCACTGTTTTTATGCGGAAATCCTCGGGGCGCATGATGTCGTTCTCCTCGCAATATTGCTTTATCAGGTCGCAGAACTGCTGCCCGTAGCGTTTCACCTTGCCTTCACCGACGCCGGGTATGCCTTTCAGTTCATCCGGGGTGATGGGATAGGTCGTCGCCATCTCGTCAAGCGAAGGATCCTGGAAGATGACATAGGGTGGCAGATTGTGTGACCGGGCCACTTTCTTGCGCAGGTCGTCGAGCATGGAATAAAGGACAGGATCGACTGCGCTCGCGCCTGCCTGCTTGACCGGCATCTCATCAAAATCATCAAAGTCGTTGTCTTTTGATATTTTAAACGATGTCGGATTCTTGAGGAAGCGTTTCCCGGCCTCTGTGAGCTTGAGCAAGCCATAGTTTTCCACTTCTTTGCGGAGATAACCGGCTATGACTGCCTGACGGACCACGGCATTCCAAGTCTTCTCATCCTGATCTGCCCCTGCTCCATAGACTTCGAGGCGGTCATGCAGGTGGTCTTGTATCTCCGAAGTCTCCTTGCCGAGGATGACATCGACGATATAGTCGGCCTTGAAGTTTTCTTTCACCGCGCTTACGGTCTCGAGGACGAGTGAAAGCATGTCTTTCGCTTCGACCATTTTTTTAGGATGCAGGCAGTTGTCGCAGTTGCCGCAGTTGTCCTCTTTGTACTCCTCGCCGAAGTAATGCAGCAAGACTTTGCGTCTGCACATTGAAGTCTCGGCATAAGCGGCCGTCTCCAGCAGAAGCTGGCGGCCTATCTCCTGTTCGGCAAGGGGCTTGCCCTGCATGAATTTCTCAAGTTTCTGGAGATCTTTGTTCGTATAGAATGTGACGCATAATCCTTCTCCCCCGTCCCTGCCGGCTCTGCCTGTCTCCTGATAATATCCTTCGAGGCTCTTGGGGATGTCATAGTGGATTACGTATCTCACGTCGGGCTTGTCGATGCCCATCCCGAAGGCTATCGTGGCTACGATGACATCGACTGTCTCCATCAGAAAGGCATCTTGGTTGGCCGACCTTGTCGCCGAGTCCATGCCGGCATGATAGGGCAGAGCCTTGATGCCATTGGCTATCAATATTTCGGCCAGCTCCTCTACCTTCTTGCGGCTGAGGCAATAGATTATGCCGGACTTGCCCTGATGCCTCTTGATAAACTTGATTATCTCCTTATCAACATCGGCCGTCTTGGGACGCACCTCATAGTAGAGGTTGGGACGGTTGAATGAAGATTTGAATACTTGGGCATCTACCATGCCGAGATTCTTCTGTATGTCGTGCTGCACCTTGGGTGTGGCCGTGGCGGTCAGGGCTATGAGCGGTGCGCGTCCTATCTCGTTGATGATGGGACGGATGTTGCGGTATTCTGGTCTGAAGTCATGTCCCCACTCTGAGATGCAATGTGATTCGTCCACCGCATAAAATGAGATTTTCACCGAACGCAGGAACTCTACATTATCCTCCTTTGTGAGTGATTCGGGAGCTATATAAAGCAATTTGGTCTTACCGCTGACGATATCTGACTTGACGGTTTCGATAGTAGACTTTGACAACGACGAATTGATGAAATGTGCCACGCCGTCTTCCTCGCTGAAATTGCGCATCGCATCCACTTGGTTTTTCATCAATGCTATGAGTGGAGAAATCACAATAGCCGTGCCCTCCATCAATAAAGAAGGCAACTGATAGCACAAAGATTTCCCCCCTCCCGTAGGCATCAACACGAATGTGTCGTTGCCGGCCAGCAGGTTTCTTATGATTGCTTCCTGATTCCCTTTAAATTTGTCAAAGCCGAAATGCTTCTTAAGCTCGGCGGTCAAATCCAATCTGTCTGCCATATTTGCATTAATTGTTAGGGGCAATGATTACTTGCCCCTAACAAAGATATAAACAATTTGAATGATGGAAAGCATGAGATGCAAAAAACTGCATCAAATGCTGTTTGCCAACTTGGCAAGATTTGCTTTCTCGACTTGGTGGCGTGCATAGTCGAGAGTCACACGATAGGTCTCGACATGTTCTGAGGGAAGGTCAAACATGACATCCATCATGATGGTTTCGACAATTGAGCGCAGTCCTCTGGCCCCGAGCTTAAACTCGACAGCCTTGTCGACCACATAGTCAAGTACGTCCTCGTCAAATGACAGGTTTATGCCATCCATCTCAAAGAGTTTGACATACTGCTTGATGATGGAATTCTTCGGCTCGGTCAATATCTTGCGCAGTGCCTGTTTGTCCAGAGGATTGAGATAAGTGAGTATCGGCAGACGGCCTATTATCTCTGGAATAAGCCCGAAAGACTTCAAATCTTGGGGCGAAACATATTGCATCAGATTATCTCTGTCGATTTTTGCCGTTTTTTCTACCGCCCCATATCCTACGACGTGTGTGTTAAGGCGTTGTGCTATTTTTTGTTCGATACCATCAAACGCCCCGCCACAGATGAAGAGTATGTCCTTGGTGTCCACCTGTATGAACTTCTGCTCGGGGTGTTTGCGGCCGCCTTCGGGCGGGACATTGACGACAGAGCCTTCCAAAAGTTTGAGCAATGCCTGCTGCACGCCCTCGCCGCTCACGTCGCGGGTTATCGATGGGTTGTCTCCCTTGCGCGCGATCTTGTCTATCTCGTCTATGAAGACTATGCCCCGCTGGGCCTGCTTCACATCGTAATCGGCCACTTGGAGCAGCCTTGAGAGCAAGCTCTCCACATCTTCCCCCACATAGCCTGCCTGCGTCAGGACTGTGGCATCGACTATTGTGAATGGCACCTTGAGCATCTTGGCTATCGTGCGTGCCAGCAAAGTCTTGCCTGTGCCTGTTGTGCCGACCATTATGATATTGGACTTCTCGATTTCGACTTCATCGCCGTTATCGACTTGGAGCAGTCTTTTATAATGGTTGTAGACGGCTACCGACAGATAGCGTTTGGCATCATCCTGCCCGATGACATACTGGTCGAGGTATTCCTTTATTTCTTTTGGCTTCGGGACACGGTCGATTTCGAATGGTTTGTCCTCCTCATGGTGCATGATTTCGCCGACTACCTCGGCTGCACGCATGGCACATTCATTGCATATATACCCTGTCTGTCCTGTCAGCAACAAGGCTACCTGCTCTTCGCTACGCCCGCAGAACGAGCATTGTTTTTTGCTTTTTCTTTCCAAGGTTATTGTTGTTTTCTCGAAAGCACCGTATCAATCATGCCATAGCTGACTGCTTCCTCGGCTGTCATCCAATAGTCACGGTCTGAATCTTTGGCCACTTTTTCATAATCGGTGTGCGAATGTTCGGCTATGATCGTATAAAGTTCTTTCTTCAATTTTATGATTTCTCGCGCGGTAATCTCTATATCTGATGCCTGCCCCTGTGCGCCTCCGAGCGGTTGGTGTATCATGACGCGCGAATGTTGCAGTGCCGAGCGTTTGCCTTCCTTTCCGGCGACGAGGAGGACTGCTGCCATTGACGCTGCCATCCCGGTGCAGATGGTGGCCACGTCGCTCGAGATGAATTGCATCGTGTCATAAATCCCCAGGCCTGCATAGACCGAACCGCCGGGAGAGTTGATATAGACCGATATGTCCTTGCCGGGATCCACCGAATCGAGGTATAGCAACTGCGCCTGCAGTGTGTTGGCCGTGTAGTCGTCAATCTGCGTGCCGAGGAATATGATGCGATCCATCATCAGGCGTGAGAATACGTCTAGCTGGGTGACATTGAGCTGACGCTCCTCCAATATATAAGGATTCAGATAGCCGGCCTGCGAGCTGATGACGTCATCCAGCATCTGGCCGTTGAGCCCGAGGTGCTTGACGGCATATTTCCTAAAGTCGTTCATATTCTTTCTTAGTCTTTTTTATTGATTAGAGGGAGCTCCCCGACCCGCAACGGTGCACAGATCGAAGAGCTCCCTTGGTGGTTGAGTGATGTCGTATTCAATCAAACATTTTGGTAAACTCTTCCATCGAGATGCTTTTGTGCTCCAATGTCACTTTGTCCTTCAGGCACAGAGAGATTTTCGCTTCGACGGCGCGGTCGGCCATAGCCTGCACATTCTCTTGTTTCTTAAGGATTTCCTTGGCATAATTCTCGACGGCATCGTCAGGGACGTTGATCATGCCATACTGTGCGAACTGTGCTATTGCTGTCTTCTTTGCCTGTTCAAGCACGTCGGCCTGCTCGATTTTGATTTCGTTTTCTTTCACGAGCTGTTCTTTTATCAGATGCCATGTCAGTTCCTGTATGCTCTTGTCATAGTTTTCGGTGACAAATTCTTCGCCTTTGTCACGGTTGTTGAGCAGCATGATACGTTTGAGGAGGGTGTCGTTAAACTCCAGTTTGCCTATTTTCGTCACGAGCAGGTCGCGGGCATCAAGCAGGAACTTGTAGTCGCTGTCGCTCACCAGCTGTGTCTGGATTGTCTCGCGTATCTTTGCCTTGAACTCTTCTTCGCTCTTGACTGTGCCTTCACCGAAGACTTGGTCAAACAGTGCTTGGTCGAGCTCGCCCTCTACGAAGCGGGTAATCTCATTGATTTGGAATGAGAAGTCGCCCTTGTGTTCCTCGACTTTCTCCTTGTCGATCTTGAGGAATGAAGCCAATTCCACTTGTGATCCGTCATAAGCCGTATAGGGGTTGAATGTCACGACGTCATTGGTTTTGGCCGTGGCGAAGAGTTGCTTCTGCCCGTCGTTTTTGAAGTAGGACGGCATCATCACCACGTTTTCGACTTTCAGGCCGTCAGCCTTCACGCTGCCGTCTGCGTCAAGCTCTGCGAGATGTCCCTTGAGCATGTCTTTGTCCTGATAGCTGTCTGCCTTTTCATACTTCCCGTTGCGTTGTCTGTAGGATGACACTTGGCGGTCCACCATTTCGTCTGAGACTGTTATGTCATAATAGGGGACTGTGTCGTCCTTTGACAATTCTGTCTTGAACTCGGGGGCGAGGGCAAGGTCGAAGAAGAATTCCACCTCTTCCTGATGTTCAAAGTCCACCGGCTGCTGTTTCTCCTCATTGGGGAGCGGCTCGCCGAGGACGTTTACCTTGTTGTCACGGATATATTCGTAGACTTTCTCCTGTAGCAGTTTATTGACTTCCTCGACGATTACGCTCGCGCCAAACTGCCTCTTGATGAGTCCCATGGGCACCATTCCCTTGCGGAAACCGGGCATGTTCATATTTTGGCGCAGTTTTTTCAGGGCTTTGTCCACCCGCTCCTGGTAGTCTGACTTATCTAATTTGACAGTGAGCAACGCGCTTGCATTGTCTGTGTTTTGCAATGAGATATTCATTCCTGAGTGTTGTTTATGTTATTGTTATACTATTTATGTCTCTACGTTTTGAGGTGCAAAAATATATCTATAAATTTTATTATTCAAACTTTGCCCTTACAAATTGCCGCGCACCGGCCTGTGGCTATGGCATTCTATGATTCTGCCCATGGGGTCGTATGCCGCGGGCGATATGGTCGTATGCCACGGCGGCAGGGTCGTATGCCGCGCGGCGGTGCATGGCGGGTCAGAAGGCTTCGGTCATGTTGAAGTAGAAGAGGTTCTGCTTGTCGACGAAGTTGCGGCCGAGGTCGAGGCGGATGTTCATGCGGGGCTGTATCTCGATGCGCAGCCCGAGGCCGGCATTGGGCATCACTCCGTCAATGTGCACGGGCGAGTCTCCCATGAAGCCGCATCCTGCCCACACCGTCCATCCGAGGCGTCTGATGATGCGTCCCAACAGGTCTTCGCGGTCAGAATTAAACATCTGGCGGTATTCGGCCACGATGACATGCGAGCTTTTGTCCCGGTACTGGCCCATGTAGTAACCGCGCAGGTCATAGGGCGATCCCGTCAAAGGCATCCTTGTGATAGGCACGTCGCCGAAGACGTTCCTGCTCTGTGCCGTCCATGCGAGGACCTTGCGGCGGCCTACGCTCACATATTGCCGGTAGTCTATCTCAGCCCTGTAAAAATTGGTATTACTGCCGAGCCACTTGTTGTAGAATGTCCCGCGCATCTCGACATAGACTCCCTTGTAGGCATTGGAGGGGACATCGCGGGAATCATAGTTGGCTATCATCCCGAGGCCCGAACTGATGTTGGAATAGCCGCCGGCAGTACCGCCATTCTGCCTGAATGTCGCGTCACCTGCCACCCCGGCCGAGGGGTCGAGCATCTTGTCTATCGTGAAGTCTATGGCCGGCCCGATGAAGAAATCACTGTTTCTGATGCGGAACAGGAACTGGGGGTTGAGCTGCAAGTAGCTGGCCGTGAAGAGCGTGGTCTCCTTGCCGCGCGTGACGTGGTGGTTGGTCTCATAGCCCACGCCATAGTAGTTGTCCTTGTTATATTTGTAGCTGAACGTGCCGAATATCCTGAAACGGTCGCCACGGAAGAATATCTGCGGCCGAGACCCCAAGGCTGCGCCGCCGGTGGTCACGGCTATCGAGAATGGCATGACCGACCTCTTGAGTTCGAGGTTGCGCTTGTCTGTGCGGAATGTCATGAGTGCGCTGCCGCCGATCAAGAACCCG
>DWUP01000185.1 GCA_020012075.1 Candidatus Avibacteroides avistercoris | reverse complement strand
CTGTTGCCCTGCCTGCCACAATGATGGATGGCTGTCGTGACTGCGTCAGAACTCGGCGTTGTTGGGCGTGCGCGGGAATGGAATCACGTCGCGTATGTTGGACATGCCTGTGACGAAGAGGAGCAGGCGTTCGAAACCGAGACCGAATCCTGAGTGTGGGCATGAGCCGAAGCGTCTGGTGTCAAGATACCACCACATGTCCTTCATCGGGATGCCAAGCTCTTTGATGCGTGTCATCAGTTTGTCATAGTCGGCTTCGCGTTCAGAGCCGCCGATGATTTCTCCGATTTTGGGGAAGAGGACATCCATGGCACGGACGGTCTTGCCGTCGTCATTCTGTTTCATATAGAATGCCTTGATCTCTTTGGGATAGTCGGTCAGGATGACGGGACGCTTGAAGTGGTCTTCGACGAGGAAGCGCTCGTGCTCGGATGCAAGGTCCATGCCCCAGAATACGGGGAATTCAAACTTGTGCCCGTCGGCGACTGCCTGCTCGAGTATCTTGATGCCGTCAGTGTATTTGAGGCGTACGAATTCGCCGTCGAGCACACCTTTGAGCCGCTCGATGAGGCCCTTGTCAAACATGTCATTGAGGAACTTGACATCGTCATAGCACTTGTCCAATGCCCAGCGGACGCAGTGCTTGATGAAGTCTTCGGCCAAGGCCATGTTGTCCTCGATGTCGTTGAAAGCGACTTCCGGCTCGATCATCCAGAACTCTGCAAGGTGGCGAGGAGTATTAGAGTTCTCAGCTCTGAATGTCGGGCCGAAAGTGTAGATTGCCCCGAGTGCCGTGGCTGCAAGCTCTCCCTCGAGCTGTCCCGAGACGGTGAGGCTCGTAGGCTTGCCGAAGAAGTCGGCCGAATAGTCTATGCTGCCGTCGTCCTTTCGCTTCACGTCATTGAGGTCGAGGGTCGTGACCTGAAACATCTGGCCTGCCCCTTCGCAGTCTGATGCCGTGATGAGCGGGGTGTGGAAGTAGTAGAAACCGCGCTCGTGGAAGAACTGGTGTATGGCGATGGCCATATTGTGCCTGATGCGGAACACGGCGCCGAAGGTGTTTGTCCTCGGGCGCAGGTGTGCCACCTCACGGAGGAACTCGAGCGAGTGTCCTTTCTTCTGCAGCGGATAGTCGTTGCCGCACGTGCCGAGTATCTCTATCTCGCGTGCCTGCAACTCTACGTGCTGGCCGCTTCCCACTGATTCGGCGAGTGTGCCATTGACACTCAGGCATGCGCCGGTGGTGATGGATTTCAGCAGCTCCTCATCGAAGTTTGCGACGTCAGCGACGATCTGGATGTTGTGGATTGTCGAGCCGTCGTTGATGGCGATGAATGTGACTTGTTTGCTGCCGCGTTTGGTCCTCACCCAGCCTTTGACATTGATTGTAGAACCGAAGTCTTCACGCTTGAGGAGGTCGGAAATTCTTGTCCTTGCGATTCTTTCCATATTTGTCGTATGCTTGTAGTCCTGTGAATGTTGTGTCATTTTCTCTCGTCAGAATGCTCCCATCTGCAGCATTGTGACTTCTTTTTCGGTGAGGAAACGCCAGTCGCCGCGTTTGACACCTTTCTTGGTCAGTCCTGCAAACATCGTGCGGTCGAGTTTCTTCACTTTGTAGCCGAGCGATTCAAAGATGCGGCGGACTATGCGGTTCCTGCCTGAGTGTATCTCGATGCCGACTTTTGTCTTGTCATTCTCGTCGATATAGGCGATGTCGTCAGCTTTGATTTCCCCGTCATCGAGAGTGATGCCTTCCATGATTTTGAGCATGTCGCCCTTGGCGAGGTTTTTGTCGAGGGTTACGGCATATATCTTCTTCTTCAGGAATTTGGGGTGTGTGAGCTTGGATGCTATCTCGCCGTCGTTTGTGAGCAGCAGCACGCCTGTGGTGTTGCGGTCGAGTCTGCCGACGGGGTAGACTCTCTCGGGGCATGCACCTTTTATACATTCGAGCACGGTCTTGCGCTCCTGCGGGTCGTCAGATGTGGTCACGCAGTCTTTGGGCTTGTTGAGCAGGATGTAGACTTTCCTTTCCAGCTTTACGGGCTGGTTGTGGAACATTACATGGTCGCTTCTCATGACTTTGGTGCCAAGCTCTGTGACGACTTCGCCATTGACCGTGACGACGCCTGCCTGAATGTAGTCATCGGCTTCGCGGCGCGAGCAGATGCCTGCGTTGGCGAGATACTTGTTGAGACGTATCGGGGCATTGGGGTCAATATTGGCTTCGCGGTATGCTACTTGCTTCTTTTTGCTGTACTTGGCGTTAGGGTCATAGTCTGACGTGCGCGGTCTGAATGGACGGCGTTCGCGGTCGTCGCGGTTGAAGTCGCGTGTGCCGTTGTCATGCCGGTATCCGTCATTGCTGTGGCTGCGGCGGTAGCTGAACGGGCGGTCTTCGTCGCCGGCGTTACGCCTGAAGCCTCTGTCATTGCTATATTCCTTGTTGTAGAAACGGCGTTGGCGTGGTGCACCTTCGTCGTCATGGTTGTACTCGCGGTATGGCTTGCCCGGCCTGTCTCCCGACGGCCTTCTGTTGCCATAGGTGGGGCGGCCTTCGCCGCGTCCTTTGTAGTCGCCCTCGCGACGTTCGAATCGTGGTCGCTGTTCGCCCCTTTCGTCATTGGTTCTTCCCCAAGGGCTGTTCCTTCTGTTGTCTCTTTCGTTCATGGTTTATGTTGTTGTGTTTGGTGAGGTCTCACGACCTCGGTATTTCTTTGTTCAGATACCTGTGTAGTTTTGTGGGGTAATGGCTCGCAATTCGTCTTTTACTGCTTCGCCGACATTCAGCGTGTCGATGAATGCGGCTATCGTCTCTCTTGTGATGGCCTTGTTGGTGCGGGTCAGTGCCTTGAGTGTCTCGTAGGGGTTGGGATAGCCTTCGCGCCGCAGGATGGTCTGCATTGCCTCGGCGACCACGCTCCAGCAGCCGTCTATGTCGTGGTCAATGGACTCGCGGTTGATAATCAGTTTGCCCAGTCCCTTGATGGTACTCTGCAATGCTATGACCATGTGTCCCATCGGCACACCGACATTGCGCAGCACTGTCGAGTCGGTCAGGTCGCGTTGCAGGCGTGAGACAGGCAGTTTGGCCGACAGGTGTTCGAGGATGGCATTAGCCACACCGAGGTTGCCCTCGGAGTTCTCGAAGTCGATGGGGTTCACCTTGTGCGGCATGGCGCTTGACCCGACTTCTCCCTCCTTGATTTTTTGCTTGAAATAGTTCATCGAGATGTATTGCCAGAAGTCGCGGTCCATGTCGATGATGATTGTGTTTATGCGTTTCAGTGTGTCGAATATCGCTCCAAGATTGTCATAGTTGGAGATTTGGGTGGTGTATTGCTCACGCTGCAAGCCGAGCCTTTCGCCTACGAATGTATTCGCGAAACTGCGCCAGTCGATGCCGGGATAGGCCACGTGGTGTGCATTGAAGTTGCCCGTCGCACCTCCGAATTTTGCGGTTATGGGGATTGACTTCAATATCTGTAGCTGACGTTCGATGCGGTAGACAAATACCATCACTTCCTTGCCGAGCCGCGTGGGTGAGGCCGGTTGGCCATGTGTGCGGGCCAGCATCGGAATGTCTGACCATTCGGCGGCATAGTTCTTGAGGATAGATAGCATCTCGCCGAGTAGTGGATAGTAGACTTCGTCGAGTGCATCCTTGATTGACATCGGGACGGATGTGTTGTTGATGTCCTGTGATGTGAGACCGAAGTGGATGAACTCCTTGTAGTGGTCAAGTCCGTCGCCGAGTTTGTCAAGGCGCTCCTTGATGAAGTATTCGATGGCTTTCACATCGTGGTTGGTTATGCTCTCGATTTCCTTGACACGGCGCGCGTCGTCCTCTGTCATGCATTGATAGATGCTCCTCAACTCGGGGAAAAGCGATTTGTCAAATGACGCGAGCTGTGGTAACGGGAGTTCACACAGTGCAATGAAATATTCGATTTCTACTTTTGTCCTGTATTTAATCAATGCAAACTCAGAGAAGTATGCATCAAGTCTCTCGGTTTTGTTTCTGTATCGGCCATCTATGGGCGAAATGGCAGTCAATGAATTGAGTTCCATGTAAGTGTGTCGGTATTAATCAGGCCGCAAAATTACTCATTTATTCTTAATTGTGCCGCATCATGACATTGCATAATTGATGACAGTTGGGGCGGAGGCGTGCAAGTGGCATCAGAAACTGTCATTTGTGCCCGGTGTCCCTTCTGTGGTGTCTGCTGTCGCCGGGACTTGTGTGGCCGGTGCATACTCTCAAGGCATTGTTTGTGAAATCCACGGGCTTCTGTCGCCAAGTCTGTGGCGGAAGCCTGTTAATAGGTTGATGCACCGTGCGGATAAGGATTACAATAGGTGCCGGGTTGTTTGTGTCATGCGTGGCATTGGGATGGGTATGACCTTTTTTTCTTATATTTGCGGCCTACAACGGAAAAGACAAGAAATGCCTATCATTAAGAAACTTGACAAGTTCATCCTGCGTAGTTTCATCTTGCTCTTCTGCGCTACGTTCTTCATTTGTCTGTTCATATTCATGATGCAGTTCTTATGGAAGTATGTGGATGAGCTCGTCGGCAAAGGGCTTGCCATGACCGTTCTTGCGCAGTTTTTCTTTTATTCTGCCTTGACGCTTGTGCCGTCATCTCTGCCTCTTGCCGTGCTGCTGGCTTCGCTGATGACCTTTGGCAACTTTGGTGAGCGATATGAGCTGCTGGCAATGAAAGCGGCCGGGATACCTCTGACGCGCATCATGGCGCCGCTGATTGTCTTTTCAATCTTTCTCGGGGCTACGTCGTTTTATTTCCAGAATGTCATTGCTCCGAATGCATCTGTCAAACTGTGGACACTGATAGTGTCGATGAGACAGAAGTCGCCCGAGCTTGATATCCCCGAGGGTGTCTTTTATAACGAGATTCCGAGGCGTAACCTTTATGTCAAATCGAAGGATCGTGACACCGGCATGATGTATGGTGTCATGATATATGACTTCACCAATGGTTTTGAAGACGCCCGCATCCTTGTCTCTGATTCAGGCAAACTGGAGATGACTGCCGACAAGAAGTATTTGAAGCTCACCCTTTACAGCGGTGAGCAGTTTGAAAATCTTAAGAATCAGTCAGGGTTGTCGCGCAATGTCCCTTACAGGCGTGAGTCATTCTCAGGCAAAGAGATGCTCATCGAGTTTGATTCGGGATTCAACATGGCTGATGCCGGCTTCATGGCCAACCAGTCCATGAGCAAGAATATGTCGCAGCTGTCGTCAGACATCGATTCGATGACAGTCCGGTCAGACAGCATAGGCCGCTCGTATTATGCCGAGAGCATAGACAAACTGCAATATTACAAGGCAAGTCATGTGGATTCTGACGAAGAGGCATACTATTCGACGGCACGGACCAATGTGGACAGCATCTATGACAATGCTTCGCTTTCAGACAAGCGCAAGTATCTCGACGGGGCAAAGCGCACTGTGTCATCGACATTGAATGATTGGAAGTTCCGCAACTATACTCTCGACGAGAATGATTATCAAGTGCGCAAGCATTGGACCGAATGGTATCGCAAGATTACGCTGTCGTTGGCGTGCATCATCTTCTTCTTTATAGGTTCGCCACTCGGTGCCATCATCCGCAAGGGCGGCCTCGGGATGCCGGTGGTCGTGTCTGTGGTGATATTCATATTCTATTATATAATAGACAATACGGCATATAAGATGGCGCGTGACGGCAATTGGAATGTCACATTCGGCATGTTGCTGAGCACGGTCGTATTGTCGGGGCTCGGGGCATTCCTGACCTACAAGGCCAACAAGGACTCTACTGTCCTGAATGCCGATGCCTATCGCACGTTCATGCACAAGTTGCTGCTCATCCCTGCCGTGCGGCATTATGCTCGCAAGGATGTCATCATCGACACGCCCGATGCGGCTGATGTCAGGGAGCGGCTCGGCCGCCTCTCGGCCATGACCCGGGACTATCTGGCAACGCACAAGTTGCGCCGTCTGCCGTCCTATGTCGGCCTTTTCGCCGGAGCCGGTCGCGATGACAGCCTGCGTGAGCTGAGCGAAGTCCTTGAGCATCTGTGCGAGACTCTCTCCAACAGCCGCAGCCTCACCGTGTTGTCGCTCGCCTCGGGTCTGCCGGTGCTGGCCACGACTGCCCACCTCGGTCCTTTTGCCGACAGACGTCTCAATATTGCCGCGGCGATAATCCTGCCTGTCGGACTGTGGTTCTATGTCAGGTCACTGATATTTAGGAACAGATTGTATAGGGATTTGAACAAAATTGCAGATATTTGCAAAAATCTTGATAGAGAGATAACTGACGGCAAATTATAGTGTGATCACATGGATGAATTTGGATTAAGCTCAATAGAAGAAGCCCTCGACGATGTGCGTCAAGGCAAATTTGTGATAGTGGTGGATGATGAAGACCGCGAGAATGAAGGTGATTTCATCATTTCTGCCGAGAAAATTACCGAGGATGATGTCAATTTCATGCTGCGTTACGGACGTGGTGTGCTGTGTGCCCCTATTACCGAGGAGCGTGCTGCCGAGCTTGAACTCGACATGCAGGTCATTGAGAATACATCCATGCTCGGCACACCGTTTACAGTCACTGTCGATCTGCTCGAGGGGTGCACTACCGGAGTCTCGATGCATGACCGTGCGGCGACTATCCGTGCGTTGGCCGACCCGTCGCGCAAGCCGTCGGACTTCGGCCGGCCGGGTCATATCAATCCTCTCCGCGCACGCTCCAAGGGCGTCTTGCGCCGTGCAGGCCACACAGAGGCGGCCGTGGACCTGATGAAGCTCGCCGGACTTTATCCTGCCGCCGCACTCATCGAGATTATCAACGAGGACGGCACGATGGCACGCCTGCCG
>DWUP01000184.1 GCA_020012075.1 Candidatus Avibacteroides avistercoris | reverse complement strand
GGTACAGATAGACTTGATCGTCCGCGGCATCTGCTGCCTCGTCCCCGGCCGGCCATACAGCCGCAACATCCGTGTGACACGCATCGTGGACACATTCCTCGAGCACGCACGCATCTGGATGTTCGGCAATGGGGGAGAGCCGTGCCTCTTCATCGGGTCGCCCGACTGGATGAAGCGCAACCTCTACAGACGCATCGAAGCCGTCGTCCCCGTCGAGTCCGACGAGATAAAGGCCGAGTTGGTCCGGATGCTTGAAATCCAGCTCGCCGACAATGTCAAGGGCTGTTTCGTCGATGACCACCTCGACAATGTCCGCAAGATGCCGGGCGGCGGGCAGCCCATCCGCGCACAGTATGCTTTCTATGAATATCTGAAAGGACGCAACGGGTGACGTGCCGCGGCCGGCGGCGTCAGATGCCATCGCCGTGGCATACGACCATATTGCCCTCAGGGTAGTATGCTGTGTGCCGTGGGGTCGTATGTTTTTGCTCTTTGGGTCGTATGCCGCAGGCTTCGGGCTTTAAGCTTGGGCGCGGATGGGCGGGCTGATAAAAACAAAATCCCGAAACGTTGCCGTTCCGGGATTTGCTGCGGTGCGTACGGGACTCGAACCCGTGACCCCGTGCGTGACAGGCACGTATTCTAACCAGCTGAACTAACGCACCGTTTCGGGGTTGCTATCGTTTTCCGATTGCGGTTGCAAAGGTAGGGACATTTTTCGTTTGTGCAATAACCGGGCGGATTTTTTTTGTCGAATATCTCCAAAAAAATGTTTTTCATCCCTGCCGGCCGCGTGTTTCGTCATTTGACAATGGCGAAACGGCCGTTCTGCCATTGCATTTTCACTCCGTCGGGTTTGAGCCAGCGTCGCAGGGTGACGGCTTCCTCACGGGTGGCATAGTCGCAGATGGTCGATGTGATGGTCATCGTCGGCGTGTCAGGGGCGAGGTCTATGCGGTGCAACTCGATGTCGGCCAGTGACGAGTGTCCCACACTGTCTGTCATGAACGCCGGGTCGCTGCGTAGCAGGAATTCGGATGTCCGGGGCATGGTGAAATATTGTCCGCATGGCAGGAGGTGCCAACCGGTGTCGAAGAAGCGTACGCTGCTCATGCAGGCGCCGGGACACACCGTCCTGACGAGGCAGATGACGCTGGTCGAGTCGTTGAGCGGCAGGACTTTCATCTGCATCGACCCCATGGCCGAAGTCTTGACTGCGATGTAGTCGTCGGTCTTGGCGGTCATCTCGGCCGTCGAGTCCATCGCATTGCTGACGACGGCACGCATGCCGTTGTCGATGAAGTCTATCATGTCAGCCCGATTGACCGCCGTCAATGCGGGGAACAGGCGGTCCGGCATGTTTACAAACAGTTGGGCGGCAGTCTGTGCGTGCGTGGCGACGGCCGCCATTATCATAATGATGGCGAGGTGTAGTCTCATGTCTGAAGGTCTAAAATGTTTTGTTCGTTGGTTTTCATTATATGTATGGCGATGTGTGCGCAGGCCTCGGCGTCGGCGAGTGCATTGTGGTGCCTTGTCAGGTCGTAGCCGCAGGCTTGCGACACCGTGCCGAGGCGGTAGTCCGGCACTTGCCTGCCAAAATGGCGTCGTGCCGCCTTGCACGTGCAGCCGAATGTATAGCCGGGATAATCCATCCCGTAGGCAGCAAAAGCTGCCTTGAGGCAACCGCTGTCAAACGCGGCATTGTGCGCCACCAGCGGCAGCCCGGCGATTATCGGCTCGATGTCGCGCCACACGTCGGGGAATGTCCTCGCGTCGCGGGTCGATTGTGCGTCGAGGCCGTGTATGGCGGTCATGGACCACTCGTAGTACTCCGGGCGTGGCTTGATGAGGCTGTAATAGGTGTTGTCCACGCCTCCGCCGCGCACGACGACCAGCCCGACGCTGCAGATGCTCGAACGATGCCGGTTGGCAATCTCGAAGTCGATGGCTGCGAAGTCTGTCATCGTCGCCGGAATCATCTGAGGACAGAAGCGATGGTCTCGGTCCATTCGTCGCCGCTATTGACCGTCAGGGTGGCAAACCCAAGGCTTCTGGCGGTGTCTGTATTGGCCTTGCCGTCGTCGATGAAGAGTGTCTCCTCGGGTGACAGCTGCACGTCGGCCATCATCTGTCTGAAGATTTGCGGCGATGGCTTGGTCACACCGAGCTGGTAGGACAGGAACAGCTTGTCGAAGTAGTAGTCCAGCGACTTGCCCGACGGGGTGAAACGGCTGCTGCGTGCCCATCCCATGACGAATGGATTGGTGTTGCTGAGCAGGTACATGCGATATTTGCGGTGCAACTCTTCGAGCATCTTCAGCCTTGCGTCGGGCACTGTCTTGAAAAACGACAGCCATGCAGCCTCGACCTCGTCGTGTGTCAGCGTGCGGCCCACCATCTGCGAGAAGCGTGCGATGAATGTCTCTGCATTTATTTTCCCTTCTTCGAGCTCGAGGAAGAGGCCGTTTTGCTTATACCGGTCGATGACTTGTGAGGCATTGGGCAGTCCGAGCCGTGCGAACTCCTTGACGGCATCTTCCCAATATATATCGACGACGACGCCGCCAAAGTCGAAAACGAGGTTTCTGATCATATTTTCCTTTGGTTTTAACCGTGCAAATTTAGTGCAAACCGCTTGCAGCGGCAAATGTGCCGCTACACTTTTGTCCCGTGCCTGCCGGGTGCGGGCTGTGCCGCCGGGTGCGGATGCCCGTGCAAGGAGTGCTGTGCCTGCAGTCGATAAAAAAAACAGAAAAACTGCTAAAGGCTGTCGTTTCTTGGAAACCATGTCGTGAAAAATAGTTTTCTTTGCAGCATGGACAGACTGCGTGTGATTGTTGGGGCAATGGCGCTGGCCATAGCCTTTTGTGTCATCCTGCCGGCTTCGGCAGGCGGCGTGCGGGCGGCCGTGGCTGACAGCATCGCTCCCGGAGGCGGTGTGCCTGATGTGGCGGATGCGGCTGTGGGCGGGGCGGGGGACACCCTGACGTTCAAGGACAAGCGGCGTGCGAGGAAAGACAAGCGGCGTGCGCGCAATTTCCAGTTCAGCATCCTCGGCGGGCCAAGCTATTCGCCTGACTTCGGGTTCTTGATCGGCGGCAGCGCACTCATGACATTCCGCACTGACAAGCACAACCTCGAGCTCAAGAGGTCGGTCATGCCATTCTCGATAGCCGTGACC
>DWUP01000183.1 GCA_020012075.1 Candidatus Avibacteroides avistercoris | reverse complement strand
GAATAATTGGCGGCAAGCAGCAGCAACGCTATCCCCATGATCCGACGGGAGCGCAGATAATTGCTGAAAATGACTTTTTCCGGTATTTTGGCCAACAAAAAATAAAAGCCGAAGAACAGCATCAACGGCAGCGCAATGAAAAGCGAATATTCATATATTGTATAATTCATTGTTACCTTGTCGTTTTTATAGTATTTCAGGCTTGCTGAAAGATTATCGGTTACGTCCCCATCTGCTGGGTACAAAAGATTATCCGCTTGCAGTCGAATTCGCCTCGCGCCTGAGCCTCACGGCGACTACCTCGCTGGGTGCGCAGAAGCGCAGCTTGATGGACGATGTCCCCAGCCCGTTGGTGATGATGACGGGTGTGCCGTGGCTGTTGTAGCGCAGTCCCGTGCGGAAACGCTGCCCGTAGCGCGACGGGATGACGGGCGCATGGCCGAAGAATGTCACCTGCCCGCCGTGTGTGTGGCCGGCCAGCACGAGGTCGGTGTGGGTGATGTCGGCATCCTCGGCATAGTCGGGCGTGTGGACGAGCATTATCACAAAGTCCGAGTCGGCGAGCGCGAGCGTCGGCGATGTGAGGTTGGCTTTGTCGAAGGGGTTGCGGATGCCCGACACGATGATGCGGCTGCCGTCACGGGTGATGGTGTCGTTGCGATGCTCGAGCAGTGTGATGCCGTTGGACCGCATGGCTTCGGCTATCTCGTCATAGCATGTCTCATAGTCGTTGTTGCCCATCACGGCCAGTTTGCCCATCGGCACGTCGAGGCTGCCGAGCGCGGCGAAGAGGGTGGGGATGTTCTGGCATCCCTCCTTGTAGTCGCCGCCGAGCAGCAGCAGGTCAGGGGAGATGCGGCGGATGGTGGCCACGGTCTGCCTCAGGCGGTAGTCGCGGTAACGGCTCTTGTAGTGGAAGTCGGATGCGAAGACGACCAGCGTGCTGTCGAATGCCGCCGGGATATCCCTGTGGCATATCTCATAGTAGCGCACGCGCGCCATGCCGCGTGTCTTGACGGGATAGCGCGTGGCGCACGACGTGAGCAGTGCGGCCGTGGCGAGGCAGGCGATGAGGGCGGGGACGAGGCGTGTCATGGCTTGTGTCTGATGATATCGATCTGGCGGTTTATGGCCTCTGAGTGTATCATCTCATAGAGCTTGCCGACGAATGCCCCGGGCAATCCGTGCTTGGCAGCCATGTCGCGCCACTTGTCGAGCACGGCGTGATAACGGCTGTCTTGGAAGGCTGTCATCTGTCGTGTGCGTTTGTATTCGCCTATCTCTGCCACCACCTCCATACGCCTTGCTATGAGACCGATGAGCGAGTCGTCGATTTCGTCTATCCTTGCACGCAGGATGTTGAGTCGTTCGTCAGGTGTGCATGCGTTGTCGCCGATGACGAGCGAGCCGATGATGCCGTCCAGCTCTGACGGTGTGAGTTGCTGGCGTGCGTCGCTCAGTGCGGCGTGCGGGTCGCAGTGCGACTCGATGATGAGCCCGTCCATGCCGAGGTCCATGGCCTGCTGGCAAAGTTCGCCGACCAGACGGCTGTCGCCGGCTATGTGGCTCGGGTCACAGATGATGCTGATGCCGCGCAGGCGGTTGTGCAGTTCGAGCGGGATGTCCCATTGCGGGCGGTTGCGGTAGGTGCTCTGCCCGTAGGCCGCGAAGCCGCGGTGTATGGCGGCTATGTTGCGTATGCCGGCGTTGTAGATTCTCTCGATTGCCCCTGCCCACAACTCGGGGTCGGGTGCAATGGGATTTTTGATCAGCACGGTGGTGTCGTGCCCCGAGAGTGCATCGGCTATCTCTTGCACCGCAAACGGGTCGGTCGCCGTGCGTGTGCCGATCCACAGGATGTCTGTCCCGGCATCGAGTGCTGCCGCCACGTGTGCGGCATTGGCCACTTCGGTGGCGGTCATCATGCCCGTCTCGGCCTTGGCCTTGGCGAGCCATTGGAGGCCTACCGTCCCGACCCCCTCGAATGTCCCGGGCTTGGTGCGGGGTTTCCATACCCCGGCACGCAGTATGGCCACGCCCATGTCGTGCAGGCGGCGGGCCGTGGTGAGCAGTTGCTCTTCGCTCTCGGCGCTGCACGGGCCGGCGATGAGCACTTTGCCGTGCATCGTGCGCGGCAGGTCGATGGGTCTTATTCTCATTTGCATTTGTCGCTTCCTGCCGGCTATTTGAATATGCCGGTGATGTTGTCAAACTCTGCCGCGCGGTTGGTAAACTGTCCGTTGATGGTCTCGGCATCCTCGGGGCGCATCTCGAGAGACTTTTTGAGGTCGGCTGCCGCCCCCTCTTTGTCTCCGAGCATCATCTTGGCGCGTCCCCTCTCGCGGTAGAGCTGTGGCACGCTGTCAGACAGCTCGATGGCTTCGTCGAGCGTGGCTATGGCTTGCTGTGCCTGTCCGGCTGCCATCAGTATGCCGGCCTTGGCTGCGTAGGCATCGAAGTTGAACGGGTTGGCCTCCAGCAGTCTGTCATACGTCGCGAGTGCGGCATCGGTGTCGCCTCCCATCGCCTGAAGCGAAGCCTTGAGCGACAGGGCTGCCTCGTTGCCGTCGTCGATGGACAACACTCGCTCCACGTCGGCCATTGCTTCGGCGGCCTGCCGCATCGAGGTGAGTGTCTCGGCACGCGCCAGCAGCGCATCGACATATCCCTCGCGGGCTTCGATGGCCTTGGTGAGGCTCACGATGGCTTCGAGCATATTGCCCAGACGGGCGTCGGCTTTGCCTGCCAGCAGGAGAGCCTCGGCATTGCCGGCCTCGATGCCGAGGGCTTTGCCGGCCTCGTCGCGCGCCGTGGCATAGTCGCCGCGGGTGAAGTGGACGCCGGACATCGAGATGTGGGCGTCGGGCTTGCCCGGCTCGGCTTCGGCCAATGTGGTGAGGGTGGCGATGGCCTCGTCATATCTGCCGAGGCCGATGTAGAGTGCCGCCAGATGCCGCAGCGTCTCGGGGTCGCGCCGCAGCCCGATGGCCCGTGTGAAGCAACGCTCGGCATAGTCGGTCTTGCCCATGCGCATGGCACGTATGCCGTCATATTTCAGCAGGTCGAAGTCGCGCTCTTCCTGTCTTTTGGCTTCGTCGGCTCCGTCATGTCCGCCGGTGGAGAATAGCTTTTTCAGATAATTTATCATGGTTGGTCGTAGTTTGGTTGTCTGTCTGGGATGCGCCATTGCATCCCGCCCTGCAAATATACAGTTTTATCGGCTATTGGGTCAGACCATGCGCGGCAAGATGTGCAATGCCACAGCCACAGCATACGGTGCTGTGGCTGTGGCACGGGAACTTATTGCCTTTATATAAATGATATGCGTTGTGACAGGTCAGTCGTGCCGACGGCACTTGACTGTTCATTCCGTCACCGGCTCGCCGCCCTCGTCGTCGGTGGGCAGGCCGTTGATGACCACGTCTATGGCGCGGCTGAGCATCAGTTCGGCGGTGTCGCCCAGTGCCTTGTATACTGTCACTTCGTTGGTGCGCTCGTCGGCTTCGAGGTCGGGGGTGATGCGTTGCGACGGGTCTGCCGTCTCGTCTGCCGAGGCATAGGCCGCCACGACGGGATAAATGACGTATTGGGGGTAAGCGGGGCAGGCGAAGCATCCCAGCACCACGTTGCTGCCCTCGCTGGTCTGCCCGATGACGGTCACGTCGATGTAGGCCATGAGGCCGTGGATGAATGATTCGTTGGTGCGGCCGGTGTCGCCGTCGGTGATGGCATAGATGTGGCTGCAACCGAGGTGTATGCCCGTAGCGTCACCGAGGGTGATGGTGCTGTCGCTGTCGGTGTGCAGGTCGTTGTGTCTCAGGGTGAGGAATGGGCTGTCGTCCATCCCTTCGTCGAGCAGGCCGGCGGCAAGGTCGGTGACAAACCGCACGTCGTTGTCGCCGCAGTAGCGCATGTCCACTATCAGGTCGGTGCATCCCGACATGGCCGACAGGACGCGGGCGAGCTCACCCGTGTATGTCCCGGCACTGACCCCGGGATTGACCTTGAGGTAGCCTATGCGGTGGCCGCCGATGTCGTAGGTCGTGTCGCAGGCGAATGGCCGCCCGTCGGCATATCGCGCCGCTGCTACCGCCACTGTGTCGGTGTTGGTCCACACGTAGGTCTCTTCCACTTCGTCATAAGTGCACGTGGCGCGGGTGAATGTGGCCGCCCCTCCGCGGTCAAGTGACGCGAGGGTCTGCTCGGTCAGTATTATGCCATTGACTCCCGTGATCCAGTCACCGCGCCTGATGCCTGCGATGTAGGCCGGCGAACCGTCGGCCACCGCCAGCACCCTCGCGGCGAGGTCGCGCCCTGAGGTCGTCTCGGTGTAGTAGTGCAGGCCGTAGGTGGCCGTGACCGAGTCGAGACGCCCGGTGTCGCCGCTCACGTCGATGAACGAGTAGCTGTCAGACCGTCCGCCGTTGCCCGTGCGCGACAGGACGTTGCTGAAATAGATGTCGGGCTCGGCATAGCGGTTGGCACTCTCGTTGAGGGTCTCATGCCACAGATATTGTTCGCGGAGCGTGGCGATGATCCAGTCGTTGGTGTCGGTCCTCGACCTGTATCCTTCCTCGCGGTTCTCACGGCATGATGTCATGGCGGCCAGTGTGCAGGCCAATGTGAGGCAGGTGATGTGGTTGATGTTCATACGCAGGATTTGTTTGGGGCAAAGATAGTGAAAAGATGTAGAGACGCGATTAATCGCGTCTCTACTCCCGTCGCGGCTATGCCGGGCCGCCTTCTGTCTTCGTGAAGCAAAGATAGTGAAAGGCGGGGGCAGAGGCAAGGG
>DWUP01000182.1 GCA_020012075.1 Candidatus Avibacteroides avistercoris | reverse complement strand
CGCTCGACCCCGTGGAGGTCAATATTGACAAGGACTCGGTGGATCTCGAGATGCGTATCTATGAGGGACAGCAAGCCACCATCAACAAGGTCATCATCAATGGCAACGACCGCCTCTATGACTATGTCGTCCGCCGTGAGTTGAGGACCAAGCCCGGAGCACTCTTCAGCAAGGAGGATATGGAGCGTTCCTATCGCGAAATCGCACAGATGGGCCACTTCAATCCCGAGACCATAGGCATCGTGCCCGAGCCGCATCCCGAGGACGGCACCGTGGACATGGTCTACAACCTCGAGTCCAAGGCCAACGACCAGATAGAGTTCTCGGCCGGATGGGGGCAGACAGGCATCGTCGGCAAGCTGAGCCTGAAGTTTACCAACTTCTCCGCCCGCAATCTCTTCCGCCGCTCGGACAACTACAAGGGCATCCTGCCGCAGGGTGACGGGCAGACTTTGACTATCAGCGGACAGACCAACGCCCGCTACTACCAGTCCTACAGCATCTCGTTCTTCGACCCGTGGTTCGGGGGCAAGCGGCCCAACTCGTTCTCGTTCTCGCTCTATTACTCCAAGCAGACCGACATCAGCGACCGTTACTATAACTCTGCCTTCCTCAACAACTATTACAGTATGCTCGGCGGGTACAACTATGGCAGCTATTACAACAATTACAATAGCTATGAGTCCTACTACGATCCCGACCAGTCAGTGCAGATATGGGGTGCTTCGGTCGCATTCGGCAAGCGTCTGAGCTGGCCGGACGACTACTTCTCAATCTCGGCAGAGCTCGCCTACCAGCGTTACAAGCTCAAGGACTGGCGTTACTTCGCCGTCACCAACGGCGAGTGCAATGACCTGAGCCTCAACCTCACGTGGTCGCGCAACTCTGTGGACAATCCCATCTATCCCCGCCGCGGATCGGAATTCATGGTCTCGGCGCAGATTACACCGCCCTATTCGCTCATTACCGGCAAGGATTACTCGCAGTATGCCCAGTCGCCGAGCGACCCCAACTGGCAGGATGACCAGAACAGGATGCACAAATGGGTCGAATACCACAAATGGAAGTTCCGTCTGAAAACCTACACGGCACTCTCGTCAAAGGCCAAATGCCCCGTCCTCATGTCACGTGTCGAGTTTGGCTTGCTCGGGCATTACAACAAGTACAAGAAGTCGCCCTTCGGCACATTCGACGTCGGCGGTGACGGCATGTCGGGCTATTCGAGCGGCTATGCCACCGAGACCATAGCACTGCGCGGGTATGAGAGCAACAGCCTCACCCCCAACCTCTACACCACCGGCTATGCCTACGCCCGCCTCACACTCGAGCTGCGTCAGGCCATCGTGCTCGAGACATCGACACAGGTCTATGCCCTCGCCTTCGTCGAGGCTGGCAACGCATGGCACGATGTCAAGAACTTCAACCCCTTCGACCTCAAGCGCTCGGCCGGCGTGGGTGTGCGCATCTACCTGCCTATGATCGGCCTGATGGGCATCGACTGGGCATACGGTTTCGACCCGGTCTTCGGCAGCAAGCAGTACAGTGGCAGCCAGTTCCACTTCATCCTCGGACAGGAATTCTAAACCAGACAAGACAAACCTTAATAACACGATAGCGATATGAAAAAACTGATCCTGACGCTCGCATTGGCCGTGGCAGCCGCGACGGCCAGCGCACAGAAGTTTGCACTCATCGACACCGAGTATATCCTCAAGAACGTCCCCGCCTACGAGCGGGCGAGCGAGCAGCTCAACCAGATCTCGCGCAAGTGGCAGGCCGAGGTCGAGACACTCTCAAAGGAAGCCGAGACACTGGCCAAGAACTATGAGTCAGAGTCCGTCTACCTCTCAGAGGAGCAGAAGACGGCGAAGATACAGGAAGTCTTCGACAAAGAAAACGAAGCCGCCGAGCTCAAACGCCAGTACTTCGGGCCCGAAGGCGAACTGTTCAAGAAGCGCGAGAGCCTGATCAAGCCCATTCAGGACGAGCTCTACAACGCCGTCAAGGAAATCGCCGAGTCCAAAGGCTACTCAGTCGTCATCGACCGCGCGACGGCAGCCGACATCATCTATGCCTCGCCCAAGATAGACATCAGCAACGACGTCCTCGACAAGATGGGCTACGGGCAGTGAGACGGCACGCTTTAAACATTCTTTGCACTGCGGATGCGCTTAATTAGCCGATAATACATATATTTGCCGCCATAACAACAAAAACAAAACGAACACCAATGGTAAAAAAGATTCTATTCGTCATGATGCTCATCCTCCCGCTCGGGATGATGGCTCAGAATTATAAATTCGGCCACGTCTATATGTCTGAAATCATGGTCCTCATGCCTGAATACAAGACCGCACAAGACGAGATGCAGGAGATACAAAAGAAGTATGTGGACGAAATCAACATGGCAGACCAAGAGTTGCAGAAGAAGTACACCGAGTACATGAACCAGCGCGACTCCCTCCCCCCAAGCATACAGGAGCGCCGTGAAAAGGAGATACAGGACCTCGCACAGCGCGGTGAGGAGTTCAAGGGACAGGTGCAGCAGATACTCGCACAGAAGCAGCAGGAGCTGACCGACCCCATCATCAAGAAAGCCACCGAGGCTCTCAAGGCCGTGGGTACGGAGAAAGGCTTCACCTATATCTTCGACCTCAGCCAGACACCCATCCCGTTCATCAACGAGCAGCAGAGCACCGACGTCACGGCAGATGTCAAGGCCAAGCTGGGCATCCAGTAAGCATAGCATAAATATAATAATCGACAGCCTGCATCGGATATCTCCCATGCGGGCTGTATTGTTTATGGCAAATTTGGCGTGGCCTTCTCTAATGCGTGACTTATGCTGTCAGATATGCCTTATTGGTTTCGATTGGGGATTTGTTATTGATTAGTTAAAATAGCATAAAATCATGTTGTGTTTATTATCTTTTTGTTTACGGATAATTAATATTGTATTAACCAAATTTATTACCATGAAAAGGATACATGCTATTATTGTTTTATGTTGTTTGAACTTGGTCTCATTAGCTCAAAATCTGGTTTTATTTGATTCTAAAGCTGGGGTGTCTGTGCCTGTGTTCAATATAGTCAAGTCTGATGAAAATTCTTTCGAATGTGAAGTCTCCATACCTGCCCTGTATGCCGAAGAAGTGCTATGTGAAAACGGTGATATATATATAATATTGCAATTTGCTGGTTCGTCCACATTGTCAAGGGTAGGCGAACCGTCATTGCCTGTTTTGACGAAATTGATAGGGATACCTTTTGCTAAGACTTGTACTTATGAAATAATTGAGAAGAAATGGCAGGATATACAATTAAATAAAAAGATATATCCATTTCAAATGCCATTAAGAGAGGCAGAGGTCCATGACAGTTTCTATATTTCATCTGCCGTATATGATTCTGACGAATATGACACGCCAATTTGTTCATTTGGGGAAGTGCAAAAATTGAAAGGGGTTTACAATCAGAGTATGACGGTTTGTCCCTTTCGATATTATCCGGCATCGAATAAGTTGAGTGTCCTTTCTGACTTTACTCTGAAAGTTAAATTTATGGATCGGGGCTTGTCAAAGACTTCGCAAACGATGTATAAAAAGCACCACTCAGATAGCGTGTATCTTAAGGAATGCTTTTATAATTTTAATAACAGGTTGTACAGCTCGTATCAGGATGTTGATTATGTCGAAGATGAATATGATTATTTAATCATATCCAAACCCGACCAATCAATTTTAGATAGCAAAGCTTTAAGTTCGTTCTGCTTGTGGAAACGGTTGAAAGGTTATGATTGCAGAGTTTATACGACCGATGAAGTTGGAAAGGAGTGTAAATCGATCAAGGATTTCATACGCAGTGAATATCAAAAAGGTGTCAGGTATGTGCTTTTTATCGGAGATGACAAAGACATTCCACTTTACACGAAGTGTATAAATAATTTAGTTGGCTGTGCAAAAAGTGACTATTGGTATGGATGTATCGACGGCGACAGTGACAATCAAGCTGATTTGGCTATTGGCAGGTTCCCTGTATCAACATTGTCTGATTTGGAAATCATGGTCAATAAAACAATTGCTTACGAACAGGGGACAAACAGAACAGGCAGTTTTAAGAACGCCTTATTGGTCGCACACAAGGAAGGTGCTCCAGGGAAATATCAGGGATGTTGCGAAACCATAAGGGATACTGTTTATTCAGATGATTGCTTTGATTTCATCCCGGTCTATGGTGCGGACAGCATAGATGGTGGCAATAATGCGAACAACCAAACCGTCATAGATGCTATCAACGCAGGTGTCGGTATCGTTAATTATAGGGGGCATGGAAATCAAACGGGTTGGGATGGCCATTGGTCTTATGAAGTCAGGTCGTTTACTAAAACTTATTTGGACGACATCGATATCCGACAAAGGTGGCCGGTCGTTTTCAGCGTAGCTTGCCAGAATGGGGACATATCATACCCCTCTGATTGTCTGTTAGAGTCTTTTATGAAAGACTACAATGGGGCTGTCGCTTTCCTTGGAGCAACAGAGTCTTCATTCACCGATGCTAATAATGTTTTTAATATACTTTTGTTTGATGCTATCTGCAATAGGAAAGTATACAATATAGGTGATATCAATAACCTTGCACAAATTATCAATATCCCCTACCATAATTATTACGCAATTTTTAACGCTTACTCGTATTTATGGGGAGGTGACCCGTCATTGGAAATATGGACTGACGAGATGGAGACATTTGATAATGCTCAAGTCAGAAAAGACGGCAATACAGTGTTTGTGGATGCGGGAGTGTCAGGGGATTGTAAAGTAACAGTGACGACCAATGACGGGCTGTATCACGAGTCGATTACAAGCGGCTCCGGTGTCATGTTTCAAGCACCAATGGTCGAATGCTATGTTTCCTTGAACAAACATAATTATGTCCCCAAAATATACCGTTTGTCAGAGACTGGTGATTTGTTCATTCAAGATGAAGTGATTTCCTCATCATTTGAAGCACAGGCCAAACGTGTCGTGATAGGTGAAAATGTCACAAGTAATAAACCAGAAGGAAAAGTAATCATAAAAAAAGATGCTGATGTAAGGATTAAGGCTTCTGATTCTGTTACCATAGAAAGTGGCTTTAGCTGTGAAAAAGGGGCTACATTGCGAATAAACTGAGGGTAGAAAATTTGAATTAACTTATAAAATTGATAATATGAAGAATTATGTTTTTGCTATTCTTGCATTGTGTTCTGTATCTATCTCCAATGCACAGATAAATGTAGACTCGTCAGGTCATTCCTATATGGGTAAAATCCCGGCTGAAACATTTGATAAAATGACAGATGCAACCACTACGATTTATGGTGACAGCATCAATTCTGCATTGAACATATATTCAGATTATGACCCGTATGCTGCTAAGACAGTGGGAGCACCATTTTTAATACAGGGTGTTGTAGGTAATACAAATTCATCGTCACCTGTATCCCCGACGACAACTTTTCAACGTGTCTTTTATGTCGATTACAATGGCTACGTATATTCTAAAAATGGTACACTCATGCCTGCTGTCGATCCACTGCCTTATATATTTCCCCCTACTCCTGAAATTAAGACGGGAAGAAGTGTTGATGATGCAGGAGCGTCAGCCCTTTCAAAACTCAGCGGCATAAAGGGGGTTTTGTATAGCAATGACAATGATGAAGCATCAGAAAACAGTGTACTCAGGTCGTCAAATCAAAGCAGCCCGGCCCGTAAGAGGCTTGGTTTGTTGGCAAAGGATGTGGAAGCCTCTATCCCTGAAGCAGTGGTGACTTTGGGGGACTCAGCAAAATATATCAGTTATTCTGATATTGTAGTGGTTCTTGTTGATGCGGTAAATGAGTTGAGCAGACAGGTCGCAGATTTAAAACAAAAACTGGATGAGGCCTATGTAGCCACTGAACGCTATGATGTGGCATCAATTGACGCAGCATCCAATGAATATGCTCTAGAAAATCAGTATATTTCCCAAAATGCGCCAAATCCTTTTAGTGAAACGTCTGTCATAAATTATGAACTTCCAAATGATGCCCGTAAAGCTGTCATGTACATATATGACATTAACGGGCAAGTCATGAAAAGGCTTGATTTGGCAGGAAACAAAGGCCATGTGACCGTTTTATCAAGTGATTTAAGACCAGGGATATATACATATACCTTAGTAGCCGATGGAGTTGAACTGGCCAGCAGGAAGATGATAGTAAATAATAAATAAAGTTGTAGTGTCATGAGGATAGCATCGTTATCATTATTAATTGTCATGTTGTCGGCGGCATTGTCGGGCGTGTCGGCTCAGTCGCTGCCCGAGGGCAAGCCGATCATCCCAGGCGATGTCGGCAGGGTGTGGGCTTATTACTCGCCCCAGACACCGGGCGGCGAGAGATGTATCACGTTTTACAGCCTGGGTGGTGACACGCTGATTGGAGGCCAGACTTACCGTGGGCTGGTGCGTGGCGGCGGCTACTCGTACGGCGGTTCCAGCGTGCCGCGCGAGGCGACGGACTTTTACTATCGTCAGGAGGACGACCGTGTCTATTTCACCCGCCGGGGGATGGACGGCGAGGCACTGCTCTTTGACTTAGGTCTCGGCGATGGCGAGGTCTTCACCGACTGGCAGGGCGGACGATGGTCGGTCGAGGTGATGGACAAGGACGAGAGTGCCGCCTTTTTCCCCGCCGGTCATATGACGTTGCAGCCCGCTTGCCTGCGGCTGATATCGCTGGACGACGGGCGTGTCGATGTCATCGCCGACGGCGTGGGGTCATTGACATGGGGCATCATGCCCGGCGAGGCGGGGCAGTTGCTCTACAGCGAGTCGAGCGTGTGGTGCACGGCCGTGGCCTTGTCGTCGCCCGCCATACAGTCGGTGGTGACCGTGCCGCGCTATGACGGCGCAGAGTCAAATAGCGTGCATGACGAGGTGCTGGACTATGCCGTTGAGGACGGGATGCTGCGTGTCAGGGGGCAGGTGGGCTTCCACTGTTGCGGGTCCTACTATGTGGCCTGCGCCGTCGATGGCGACGAGGTGACGCTGCTGGGCTATGACCTTGCCCCGGGGTGCGACTGCGTCAATTTGCACTCGATCGATGTCAGCTTCTCGGGCTTTGATGATTCGCGCACCTACCGCGTGTGGTGGCGCAGCCCCTATGACGAGGCGGGCTATTCCCCTGTCAGCAACATCGACGGCGTGGCGGTGTCGGGCGATTACCGGCTGCTGCGTGACGGCGACCGTTGCACGGTCGTGGGCGGCAGGCCGTTTGAAGCCGTGCTTTACAGTTTGTCGGGCGAGGTGCTGTGGCGTGGCGAGGCTGTCGCGGGGACGATTGACATAAACCTTGCGTCCTACGCGGCGGGTGTCTCGCTGCTGCGGATCATGGATGATGCCGGGGCGCGTGTCGTCAAACTGGTGCATTGACGGGCGTTTGGACGGCAAACACCTGCACGGTGGTTGGACGATGAGTCAATTAGACCAATGGGCTGTGAGTGGAAGAGATGCTATGTCCATTGAACTGCTGCGTGACACCGACCTTGTAACGTGTCCCGGCGCACGCTTCCAAAAAGCATCTTATGATAATCAGGCGCGATATGACGATTGGGGTGTAGCGGCTCATCGAGAAATCGTCATTGGCCTACACTGAGATGATGTGTGTATCCTGCGCGATGTCGCGTCCCCGCACTGCACGGCTGGACGTTTTTCACCATGTGTTTGTTTCAGGCATTGGCCGTCAGTGGTCGTGGTGTGTGTTGGCATAGGTCGTGATGGTTGCCTCACATATATCAATGTGGCCGGTCAGCGTGGCACATCCTGCCGGCAACACGGGTGCGGGTGTGCCTTGGCCGAGGCGCAGGCCGAGGTTGGTCTCCACACGTGCTTCGTCCCACAGGCCGCTGTCGATGAATGAGCGGAGTGTCGCGGCCCCTCCCTCGACGAGCAGTGTCTGTATCTGCCGTGAGGCGAGGTCGGCGAGGATGGGTGCCGGGCTGCCGTCGTCGGGCAAGGGCAGTGCCACCACTTCGGTGTCGCCGGGATAGGCGGCGGTGGCATCGGTGGTGTAGACTATCGTCCGCGCCGTGCCGTCGAAGAGGTGCAGGCCGCGTGGCAGTGTGCCGTGGCGGTCGATGACGACCCTCACGGGATTGTCGCCCGTCCAGTGGCGGACGGTCAGCGAGGGGTCGTCCATCAGCGCGGTGTGTGTGCCTACCATCACTGCGCTACATTCGCTGCGCAGTTTGTGCACGAGCATCTGTGTCATCCGTCCGGAGATGGCTGCCGCCCTGCCCGCGGTGTCGGGATAGCGGCGGCTGTCGATCAGTCCGTCAGC
>DWUP01000181.1 GCA_020012075.1 Candidatus Avibacteroides avistercoris | reverse complement strand
CATCGTGTGTGATGGCGGGGCGGGATGGATAGTGGCGCGGCTGCCGTGTCAGGCCTGCTGAGCGTCGATGTCGTCGATGGCTTTGATTTTGTCTTCGATGAGCTGGATGTCAGACTTGAGCTTTTCGACCTTGCGGTTGATTTCGGCAAGCAGCGAGTTGCCGTTGCCCGAAGTGAAATTGAGGAAGTTGAGATTGTTTTCGTAGGTCTTTAGTTCGTTGCGCAATGCTTCACGCTGGCGCACGAGGCGGTCACGCTCGCGGTTGGTGTTGCCGCCGTCCTTGTTTGCGGCCAGATTGTTTTTGAATGATGCCAACCGTCGGTCGGAGATGTCCTTGCGCAACAGGTCATACCACTTGTCTGTCACTTCGCGGTATTGCTTGTAGAGCTTGTCTTTGTCCTTGTATGGGACGTGGCCGGTCTCATTCCAGCGTTGCTGCAATTCTTTGATTTTGTCGATTGCCTCTTCGGGGTCGGTGTCTTCGGGTATGCTGTTTATCTCTTCGATTATAGCTTTCTTTGCTTTGAGATTGGTGCGCTCGACGTCAAATTGTGACTTGTTGTTGGCTTTACGCTGCTCAAAGAAGTAGTCGCAGGCGGCATTGAATCGTTTCCACACGGCGTCAGACTGCTTGCGTGCCACCGGGCCGATGGTTTTCCACTCTTTTTGCAGTGCGGTGAGTGCCTCTGTCGTGGTTTTCCAGTCGGTGCTGTCTTTGAGTGCTTCGGCCTTTTCGCAGAGTTCTATTTTCTTGGCGAGGTTTTCTGCCATTTGACCTTTTATCTTTTTATAGAACTCGCCTTTGTTATTGAAGAATGTGTTGCAGGCTTCGCGGAAGCGGTCATAGATTTTCTGGTTCATCTTTTGCGGTGCGAAGCCGATGGTTTTCCACTTGGCTTGGAGGGCAAGGACTTCGGCAGTCTTTGCATCCCACTCGGCATAAGTGTTTATTTCGCTTGCATTGATGCTTTCGGCTATTTCACATATTACTGTTTTTTCGTCGAGGGCTTTTTGTTCTCTTTCTTTTATTTCTTCAAAGTGCTGTTGGTAGCGCTTATTGACGATGGTCGATGCATCCTTGAAGCGGTTCCACACTTCGTCGCGGAGTTCGGGTGCGACCGGTCCTGTCTCGCGGTATTCCTGATGCAGGTTCTGCAATTGGCGGAAAGCGGTTACGACGTCGGGCTCTGTGGTGAGGCGTTCTGCGGCTTCGCAAAGGGCTTGCTTCGCTTCGAGGTTTTTCTTGAAGTCGTAGCTTCGCAGCTCGTTGTTGATTTTGAGCAAGTCATAGAATTGCTCGACATAGTGCTGGTAGGTCTTCCACAGTTCGTTGCTTTTGGCGGCCGGGACGAGGGTGATGCTGTTCCATTCCTCACGCAGCTGTTTGAACTCGGTGTAAGCCTTGTTTACATCTTCTGCCTCGGTCAGCTCTTTTATGCGGTTGATTATTGCGGTTTTCTTTTGCAGGTTTTCTTCCTTTTGTTTTTCGAGTTCGGTGTTGAGGCGGTTTCTTTCTTCTTTGATGGTGGTCATCAGTTGTCTGAACTGTTGTTCTGTCGGGTCGGGTGCGGGTTTGAAGTCTTCTTCTGCGCCTCCTCCTGCGACGAAAGCGTTGTATGCTTCTTCTACCTCATTCTTGTTCAGTCTGTAGTATGCTTGTTTGAGGTGTTCGACTTCTTGCCTTTCGATTTTTTCAGGCTCTTTGGCAAGTTCTTCAAGCCTTGCAAGTATCTCGGGCTTGGTGTAGACTTTTTTTTCTGGAGCTTCGTTGCTGGTCGTTTGCTCGATTAAGTTTTCTGATTCCATGTTAAGACTATCGTTTTTAGTTTATTTATCGTTGTCAGTTGTTGCCGCTCATGAGAGCAGCACGGTGATGCCCATGTATAGCAGCATGCCAGTGATGTCGTTGATGATTGCTATGAATGGTCCTGTGGCCATGGCCGGGTCTATCTTCATCTTCTCAAAGGTGAGTGGGACGAGTGTGCCGAATATTGAGGCAAACATCACTACGGCAAATAGGCTGATTGACACCGAATAGGTCACAGTGGCCTGGCTGCCGAAGCGGATGAAGTTGTAGACGTAGACGAGCATCGATATGATGGTGGCATTGACGATGGCGACCAAAGATTCTTTGAGTACCTGTTTGAGTATTTTGTTGGTGCTTAGAGAATTCTTGGCCAATCCTTGTACTATGATTGCTGATGATTGGGTGCCGACGTTTCCTCCGGTACCTCCGATGAGCGGGATATATAGTGCCATCTCGGGATAGCGTTGGAATGTCGAGTCGAAGTTCCCCAAGATGAGTGAATTGCATATACCTCCTATCATGCCTATCATGAGCCATGGCAGGCGGGCTTTGGTCTGGTCTATGACATTGTCGTCGGTATCGGTGTCTGTCGAGAGACCTGATGCCAACTGGTATTCGCGTTCGGCCTGTTCGCGCACTTCGTCCATGACGTCATCGACCGTGATGCGGCCTACGAGCCGGCCTATGCTGTCCACTACGGGGATAGCCACGAGGTCATACTTCTCGATGAGTTGTGCCACTTCGTCAATTGGTGTGTCTACTTTGACGGATATGGGGTCTTTCTTCATCACATGTTTGACCTTTGAGACCGAGGGGCTTGTGATCATTCGTTTGAGTGGGAATACTCCTCTCAAGCGTTCGTCGTCATCGATGACATAGACGTAGTAAATCTCGTCCATGTCTTCTGCCTGTTGTCTCATCTCTTTCAGACACTCGGGCATACTCCAATTTTCATTGACGACTACCATCTCGGTACCCATGAGACCGCCGGCCGTGTCTTCATCATACTTCAAAAGGTCGACGATGTCGCCTGCCTGTTCGATGTCTTCGATGTGTGAAAGGATTTCTTCCTGCTTGTTTTCATCCATTTCACGCATGAGATCGACGGCATCGTCAGAGTCCATGTAGTCGACAAACCGTTTGGCGATGGTCTCGGATGGCAGTATTTTGAGGAATTCTTTCCTTGTGTCTTCGTCCATCTCGACGAGCACGTCGGCTGCGGTCTCGTTGTCAAGCAGCAGATATATGGACTTGGCTTGTTCCGGCTCGAGTTCATCGCACAATTCCGCTATGTCTGCCGGGTGCATACTCGACAACATCTCCTTGAGTTCATCGGACTTTTTTGCCTCGATCAGACTTGTCACCTTCTCTAAAAACTCTTCTTCCATTGTCCTAATACTGAGTGTTGTGAGTTAAACTGTTATCTGCTTCTCCTTGCAGCATAGACATGATTGGTCAGTTGCACGAAGTCTTCTATCGTGAGTTGTTCGGGGCGCAGGCCGAGGAATCCCTCTGGTATGTTTTTTTCGTCGGCGAGCGGCTTTATGGAGTTTCTTATGGTCTTGCGCCGCTGGTTGAATGTCGTCTTTACTACCTGTTTGAACAACTGTTCGTCACATTGCATCTCGGTGGTCGTATTGCGCGTCAGTCGGATGACTGCGCTCTTGACTTTAGGCGGCGGATTAAAGACATACTCATCGACAGTGAAGAGATATTCGGCGTCATACCACACTTGCAGCAGCACGCTCAGTATGCCGTATGCCTTGCTGCCGGGGCATGCAGTGAGCCGTTCTGCCACTTCTTTTTGTATCATCCCCGTGCAGCAGGGGATGGTGTCGCGGTGCTCCAGCAGTCTGAAGAATATTTGGCTTGAGATGTTGTACGGGTAGTTGCCTGTCAGGACAAATCGTTGTCCGCCGAAAAGCTTGCCGAGATCCATCTGCAGGAAATCTTCCTCGATGATATGTCCGTCGAGTGCCGGGATGTTGGCTTTAAGATATTTGACCGACTCGTCGTCTATCTCGACTACTTTGAGCGGGCGTCCTTTGCGCAGGAGAAATCGTGTCAGCACTCCTGTGCCGGGTCCTACTTCAAGGATTGGCAGCCCGGGACATGCATCGACAGTGTCGGCTATGTCAGAGGCGATGCCCATGTCTTTCAGGAAGTGTTGTCCCAATGATTTCTTTGGTCTTACAAACATTGTCTAACCTCTTGGTTTGGCCAGCTGCTGAAATGCTGTTATTACATATAATCTTTATATTTGCACCCTGCAAAGATAGTGTGGCCACGGTGCAAAACAATATCAAAAATACTGCTTTGTGCGAATGTTTGGCCGTAGCACACCGTTTCTTTATGAAACAAAGGTATTAAATTTAATGAAATAACGTCAAAGTCATTGTGAAAAAGACTTTAAAGGTGCTCATCCCGATACTCATCGCCGCAGTGCTGCTGGCATGGATATACCGCGATTTTGATTTCTCGTCGTTTGGGCAGAGCCTGTCGTCGATGGACTGGGGGTGGATGGCCGCTTCGCTTGTGGCGGGTGCCATGAGTTATGTCATAAGGGGGATACGCTGGCGCTTGTTGCTGGAACCGATGGGCGTGCGCGCCACTGATGCCTTGTGCATCAATTCTGTCAATGTGGCTTATATGATGAATATCGTCATACCACGCATCGGCGAGGTGTCGAGGTGCGCCATATTGCGCCGTTATGACGGGGTGCCCTTTCCCAAGTCGCTCGGCACTATTGTCACCGAGCGCGTCATCGACCTCGTGTGCATAGCACTCATCACCCTGCTGGCTCTGTCGCTTGCCCACGGCGAGATAGACGACTTCGTGGCCACCACGGGGCTGAATGTCGGACAATATGCGGACATGCTGCATTCGTCGCGATTCTATATCGTCATCGGGGCGGTGGCGTGCGGATGCCTGCTATTGTTCACGCTGCTGCGCAGGTACGCTTTTTGGCGCAAGATGCGTGCGGCTTTTGCCGACATGTGGCGTGGGGCGATGAGCATTGCTCACGTCCGCAGGCCCGTGTCGTTTGTGATATATACCATATTAATATGGGTGTGCTATTACTTGCATTTCTACCTCACGTTTTACAGCTTCGGGTTTACATCGGGGCTCGGATGGCTGGCCGGGCTTGTGATGTTTGTCGTCGGCAGTTTTGCCGTCGTTGTCCCGACCCCCAACGGTGCCGGGCCGTGGCATTATGTCATCATCGTGGCCATGATGATGTATGGCGTCCGGCGTGACGAAGCCGCTCTTTTTGCCCTTGTAGTGCATTCTTTGCAGACATCCCTCGTGGTGCTGATGGGCGTGGCCAGCCTGTTTCTGCTGCAGAACAAGCATGCTGCGGATTGACCGCGTCATGCCCCCACATTTATCATTTGATGACGGCCCGTGTGGGGTCGTATGTTTTGCCTCATAGCATCAGATGCCATGGGCGATAGCATACGACCCTGCGGGCAAAAAGGTCGTATGCTGTCGCATGCTCTAGCCGTTGTGGCAGTGTCATGGCGGAGTGCAGTGCCGGCCGTTGCCGCCGGCGGTGTCATTTTTGGCCGATTTGTGATGCCGCCTTGGCCGGATATGTTTTTTTTGCACACTTCTCCACTCCTTAAGCCATGATGCCCGTAGCGGCATTGACATAAATGTATATATTTGTTTCACGAATATAGAATGAGGCTCGGCATAGCCCGAATGAGGGCAAACTCTCATCCTTGCC
>DWUP01000180.1 GCA_020012075.1 Candidatus Avibacteroides avistercoris | reverse complement strand
GTGCGCGACGGCACGGAATGAAAACTGTGCGGCTCGCCGGGCAAACTCGGCGGAGACCGCACATAAACTTCCTTTCCCCCGCACATAAAGTAAATACGCAAGTTGCGAATATATAAACGAAAGTTGCGTATATATAAACGAAAGTTGCGAATATACATACGAAGCTTGCGAATATACATTCGCAACTTGCGTACGAACTTTGCATCAGGACGCAGTGAAGTTTATGTCCGACCGTCATGAAGTTGAAAACCGATGCCGCGCCGTTTGCGTGCGGGGCGGACAAACGAAAGACGATGTGTCCCGATTGCAAGCTCTGAGCACGGGTTAAGTCATTAACATCAGTATCTCCCGTCGCCCTCATCCTCAATGCCTTGCATTTTGCTGATTCCTACACATACTAAAGGGGTCACTTCAAAATGAATGAGTTTGAAGTGCCCCCACAGTGTGGCTCGCAGCCGCAGGCGTCAGAATGTCAGCAGCACACGATAGAGTTTCTGAACCGGCAGCCCCATGACATTAAAATAGGAGCCACTGATGCCGGTGACGCCGATATAGCCTATATATTCCTGTATGCCATAGGCTCCGGCCTTGTCGAGTGGCTTGTAGTCGGCGACATAGTGCTGCATCTCTGCCTCTGACAACGTGTCGAATGTCACGTCGGTCACGCAGGCGAATGTCTCACGGCGGTCTGCCGACAGCACTGTGACGCCCGTCACCACCTGATGCGTGCGGCCTGACAAGCGACGGAGCATGGAGACTGCCTCGTCAGGGGTGCGTGGTTTGCCCAGCACCTCGCCATCAGCCCAGACGATGGTGTCGGCCGTGATGATGATTTCGTCTGAAGCCATCGTCGGGACATAGGCTTCTGCCTTGCGGCGTGATATGTACTTTGGGATTTCGGCCATCGCCATCCCGTCGGGATAGGTTTCGTCTATCCCATTTATGAGACGGACGGTGAAGTCGATTTCAAGCCCGCCAAGGAGTTGGCGGCGGCGCGGCGAACCGGATGCGAGTACGACCCTTTTGCCTTTGAGATTATCCAACATGACTCTTATGTTCTAATAGTTTGCGTTTACACTCTTCCCATTTGCCCTGCGAGCGCAGGATTTGCTCGATGACATCCCGCACGCAACCGCTGCCGGCATCGCAATGCGAGACGTAGGCTGCCGACGCACGTACGTCTATGGCGGCATCGGCAGGGCAGCAGAGCAGTCCCCGTCCCCGCATCATCAGCATGTCGTCGGCCTCACCGCACAGGCAGATGACCGACTGCGGCTGACGGGCCGGGGCGAGACCGGGATTGCCCTTTGGCACTACGATGAACGCTCCTGCCCATGACATGCACCGGCACAATCCGTCACACCCACAGCCATCCATGATGATGACTTTCAGACCTGCCGACAATGCCATTGCAATGGCATTGATGTCAGCCATGCCGGCCGAGCAGACCGGCATCCCGTCGTGGCCGATGCTTAATGAATCGGCGGCAAGACAACGATCGGATGCAATGATGACCGTGTCAATCTGTGTCAAGTCATGATTGATTGCGCCCATTGATTATGCTCTTTGTCATCATTTCATATATCTGTCTCATCTCCTCGTCACCCTCCAGCATATCCAGATGCTGTGTGACTATGGCCATGTCGCCGCGTGATGCCGGACCTGTCTGCGCCTGCGAGGGACTCAGACGATGTACCTTGGCCACTGTCTCGTCTATCAACGGCAGCATGACACCGAATGGCAATCCTCCATCAGCCAAAATCCGCTCGGCCAATGCATAGAGGCGATTGGCAAAATTGCAGGTAAAGACGGCCGCTATATGCAGACGGCAGCGCGTGGCAGTGTCGGCCTCATGGACATGTCGGGTGAGCCTGCCGGCCACAGCCGTCAGGACTTCGCCTGCACGGGGCGAGGAATATTCGACAAAAAGCTGCACTTGCGCGAAGTCCACGATTCGGGCTTTGCTGAATGTCTGCATGGGGTATAGCACACCACAATCGGCGACACCGGCGGCACCAAAGACACTCATAGGCACACTTCCCGCAGTATGGCAAAAGACCGCACCACGATGCGACCCGGCAAGCGGCGGGATGACTTCTGCAATGGCTGTGTCAGTCACGGCGATGACATACAAGTCGGCATCAGCCACCTTGCCGAGGTCGTCTGTCGATGCACAGCCGACACGCTTGGCCAGACGGCATGCAGACACATCAGTGCGGCTGTAAATCTGGACGACAGACAGCCCGGCATGTACCATGGCACATGCCAGGCTGGTGGCCAGATTGCCTGCGCCGACAATCACTATCCTGAGTCTCTCTATATCCTTCATTTCTTCACTTTCAAAAGCATCAGAGCACCGACGACAAGCAAGCATGCAGGAACGACATAAAACGGCACCCCGGCCATCAACGGCTTAAAAACAGAAAGGTTGAGAAACAACCACACCAACAGCAGGAGCAACCCTACCATGCGTTCATTTCCGAGAAACAGATAAATGGCCGCAGCATAGAGCAGCATATTGTCCGGACGCACCAGCCAACCCAGCCCGTAGCGGTGGAAGCCGACCAGACCGTCAATCAGCAACAATGCGCCGAAGACTATAAGTGTGACACTCAGCGGCAAATATTTGTTGTTACTTGAAGCACTCATAAGTCATCTCAATGAAATCATTCAAAATCCGTCGATGTGCACCCGCCCCCAGTCGATGTCGCGTGCCGGGACAGCAGCGTCCACAGCCTTGCGCCCGAAAGCTATGATGGCAAGCACTTGAAGTTGCAATGGGATGCCGAGGACAGCACGTACCATTTCATCGGCCGGAACACCGTCGCAAACTGCCGCTCCCTCACCTGCACCCAGCAACTGCCTATGCCCAAATCTTCAGCAGCAAGCTGCATCATGATGGCAGATATAGAGCAATCTTCGATCCACACGTCACTCACCAGCGGGTCACCACAGACCACTACCGCCATTGCTGCGCCGGCAACGAAGGCCGCCCCACGCTCTTTGCAACGCGACAATGCGGCCAACCTCTCTCTGTCATCGGTCACTATGAAATGCCACGGGCGGCGGTTCATCGATGAGGGAGCCTGCAATGCAGCCGAAAGAATGGACACCACCTCATCCTGTGTCAATTCGCCCGGGGCAAAACGCCGCGTGCTGTGACGTCCGGCAACGAGTCGCGCAAAATCTTCCATCGTAAGTCCTGTCTTGAAATATCGTGCAAAGTTAGCCAATAGCATAATACCTGCATAATCTACATACCGCATTTCGGGTAAACAGGCAGGTAATGCCACACAACACATGCCATCACACAACGAAAATCATCTGACCATAATGGCAAAAAGGTCCTATGCCATGGGCTGTGGCATCTGACCTTAATCGACAATACATCTGACCCTGCCGCCCATCAGACAGAATGGCGCATGCGGCGGACACGGTGCTTTCATTTCACGCCCCCTGCTCCACCACTATTATAATATTTGCATACGTCTATAAGCCCACATTCCCAGCAGTGCGGTGTCCTCGCCGTACAGACATAGCGTCCGTGGAGAATCAGCCAATGATGCGCAGTGGGTATCATTTCGGCAGGAATATTGGCGACCAATTCGCGCTCGGTAGCCAGCGGGGTCGTCGTGTCGGTCAGCCCGATACGGTTTGACACACGGAACACGTGCGTATCGACAGCCATTGCCGCCTTGTTGAAGACGACAGACTGTATGACGTTGGCTGTCTTGCGTCCCACCCCGGGCAGCGAAACGAGGTCATCAAGATTGTCAGGGACCTGCCCACCGAAGTCTGACACCAACATCCTGGCCATACCTGACAGATGACGAGCCTTGTTATTGGGGTATGACACAGATTTGATATAAGAATATATGTCATCGACCGTCGCCTGAGCCATCGCCTCGGGTGTCGGGTATGCCGCGAAAAGTGCAGGTGTGACCTGATTGATCCTCTTGTCTGTGCACTGTGCAGACAGGATGACAGCTACCAGCAGTTCGTAGGGATTGCGATAATGCAACTCTGTCTCTGCCACCGGCATCTTCTCCTTAAAATAGGTTATTACTCTGTCATAAAGTTCAGCCTTGACCATGTTTCTTTCAATATATAATGACGGGGCGGACATGACCACCATCATGCACGCCCCGTCTGGTTGTCAAACAGGATAATTATTAATTCGCCGCTTCAAATTCCTTGAGGAAACGGACATCATTCTCTGAGAACAGTCTGAGGTCATTGACCTGATACTTCAGATTGGCTATACGCTCAATGCCCATGCCAAAGGCATAGCCGGTATAAATCTTGCTGTCAATGCCGCAATTGTCAAGCACATTGGGGTCTGTCATGCCGCAGCCGAGGATTTCGACCCAGCCTGTACCCTTGCAGAATGCGCACCCTTTGCCGCCACAGATGTTGCACGAGATGTCCATCTCGGCACTTGGCTCTGTGAATGGGAAATAGGACGGGCGTAAACGAATCTTTGTCCCTTCGCCAAACATTTCTTTTGCAAACTGCAACAACACTTGTTTCAAATCGGTGAATGAGACATTCCTGTCCACATAAAGCCCCTCGACCTGATGGAAGAAGCAGTGCGCACGATAGCTGATTGCCTCATTGCGATAGACACGTCCCGGACTGATGATGCGGATGGGCGGCTGTGTGTGCTCCATGACACGGCTTTCGACCGATGAAGTGTGAGTGCGAAGTAAAATGTCGGGGTGGCTTTCGATAAAAAAAGTGTCTTGCATGTCGCGTGCCGGATGGTCATCGGCAAAGTTCATCGACCCGAAAACATGCCAATCATCCTCTACTTCCGGGCCTTCGGCTACGCAAAATCCCATGCGGCTGAATATGTCGATGATTTCATTCCTCACTATCGACAGCGGATGACGCGTACCCAGCTTTATGGGGGCGGCGGTGCGGGTCAGATCGATGCCGGCATCCACGTCGTCAGTCGAGTCGAAACGTTCTTTCAACTCCTTGATTTTGTCCTGCACGCTCTCTTTCAGACTGTTGAGCAATATGCCTATTTCTCTCTTATGCTCAGGGGCAACATTGCGGAAGTCAGCCATCAAGGCATTGACAATCCCCTTTTTGCCCATATATTTTATCCTCAAAGCCTCAATCTCTTCGTTGTTGGCTGCGTTAAGGTGGCCAACTTCTTCAAGCAAACTCTTAATCTTATCAATCATAGTCCGTATGCCATTAATATTGCACAGTGCTAACTGCCCGCAAATTTAATTATTTTCGGGCAAAAGGCTCATCAGGCGGCATTATCTTTATGTGTCCTGTCGTCGGGACGAATATCATCCGTGGATATGGCCGCGATTGAGTGCACGATTGCCTCACGCTGACTTTTTGATTAATTTATGATAAATATGAAGTCATATTGTAAGCCGCCCGTCCTACATTTATGTTAAAATCTGAGAGCCAGAAAGAAAAAAGCCGTTTCGGCCACAGATAATTCTCAGATGATTGTTTGCATTGTCCGATAATAAACATACTTTTGCATGTATCATAAAAAAGTCTAATACATGAATTCGTTTGCAGATTTATCAATCAAAGAGATTTTCAGCACATTTATCACGCTGTTTGCGGTCATAGACATATTGGGATCGATACCCATCATCTTGTCTTTGCGGCAGAAGGGGATGGAGATCAAGCCCGTCAAGGCCACCCTCTCATCGACGGTCATGCTGCTGATATTCCTCTTCGGCGGCAACCTTGTCCTCGAGCTTTTCAACGTGGACATCTATTCATTTGCCGTCGCCGGCTCATTCATACTGTTTATCATGGCACTCGAAATGATACTCGATGTCGAGATATTCAAAAACAAAGCACCGTCGCAGGAGGCCACGATGATTCCCATCGTGTTTCCCCTCGTGGCAGGTCCGGCATCATTCACCACACTGCTGTCCCTATGCTCGATGCACTCGACCATCAACATCCTCATAGCCCTTGCCCTCAACCTCGTGTGGGTCTACATAGTGCTCAGCATGACAAGCCGCATAGAGCGGTTGCTCGGCAAGTCAGGCATCTACATCGCACGCAAGTTCTTCGGGGTCATATTGCTGGCCGTGTCGGTAGGGATGTGCGTGTCGAATGTCACCAAGTTTATCTCGGTAGCCGGCGAGGAAAACAACTGCGACAAGCCGGCCAAGGCCGAGGAGGTCTATCTGATTTCACCCCGGTCAGTCAATGACACCGTCACTGCCGACGGCGACACACTGCTGGTGTATAAAATCGAAAAGCCGCAATAACCCACTCCCGGCATGACAGATATCGGGCAAAGCGACAACGGCACACGGCCATCGCTGCCCGTGCATCGCGGACCGGTAAAGGCGTGGTAGCAATCTTTCATGGCATGCCACATGGCCGCAAGGCAATGCGGCCATGCCCGCCGGCCTATGGGATGACTTGCCTTGAGACAAAGGTAAGCCCCCTGCGACGGCCTCACTGACCGCAACAGACAGAAACATAAAGACACCGAGGCTCCGTGCGCCGTGGCAATCCCCACAGTGCACGGAGCCTCTCCTTTTACCCATACTGTCATCCTCCTCACCGGCGAAACGTGGCACTACACCACCCCGGCCTGCCGTCGCCTCACCGCGGCATGGCCACAGTCCACCCGCCACGCCTGTCGCCGACACTGCACCAAAACGCCGCAGCTCGCCGGACAAACTCCTTCACTGTCTGATGCAAACCGTCATTGCACGGCATGTAAAGTTCATGCGCAAGTTGCGAATATACATACGCAACTTGCGTCTATATATTCTGAAGTTTCGTTTATATATTCGCAACTTGCGTTTATACTTTGCAATAGGAGACAGTGAAGTTTATGTGCGGTGTCCGGGAAGTTTGCCTGCCTTGCCGGCGGGATTACAAACTGTGACAGCGGGTAATATGTGCATAGCCGGGCGAGTGGCAGACCGGACTGCGGCCTTGGCTCGCTGCGGAAAGAAGCCGGGGGACGGCCGAATGTGGGTAATGCAGCCCGCGGTGCTGAGAGCCGGCATTCATGGTATGGACATTATGCACAGAGACACAGGGCTGCGACAAGACGACAGGCGGCTGCCCCACTGGAGAACCGCCTGTCTCAATAACATCTGTGTGGCCGTGTGCGCAGCCTATTTTGTCACGGCATCGAGCAACCGGTCGATGGTGACCGGGCATTGCTCGCCTGTGACCATATCCTTGAGCGTCATGGTGCCGGCCGCGAGCTCGTCACTGCCGACGATGACGACAAATGGTATGTGCTTGGTGTCGGCATAGCCCATCTGTTTCTTGAGCTTGGATGTGTCGGGATATACCTCTGTGTTTATCCCTGCTGCACGGAGACGGGCTGCTGCCGGCATGATGCTGGCGACCTCGTCGCTGCCGAGATTGGCGAAGAGGACGCGTGTGCCTCCACCTGTCCCGGCAGGATAGAGGTCGAGCTGGTTGAGCACGTCATAGATGCGGTCTGCGCCAAATGACACGCCGACACCTGACACGCCTTTGAGGCCGAAAACCCCGGTGAGGTTGTCATATCGGCCGCCGCCCGAGATGCTCCCGATCTCGACATCGAGTGCTTTGACTTCGACTATCATGCCTGTATAGTAGTTGAGTCCGCGTGCCAACGTGAGGTCGATGTCAATCTGTGAAGAGAGCGTGACAGCCGACAGGCCGCTAATGACAGCCTCGCATTCCTCGACTCCGCGGATTCCTGTCTCACTGGATGCAAGGACAGACTTCAATGTCTGAAGTTTCATGTCATTTGACCCTTGCAGCATTATTATCGGTTGCAGGCGGGCTATGGCGTCGTCGCTGATACCTTTGTCAGACAATTCCTTGTTTACATTGTCGAGTCCTATTTTGTCGAGTTTGTCTATGGCTACGGTGATGTCGATGATGCGGTCGCTCTCGCCTATTATTTCGGCTATGCCGGCCAGTATCTTGCGGTTATTGACTTTTATCGCTACCCTGATGCCTAAGCGGCGGAACACCTCGTCAATCATCATTATGAGCTCGACCTCGTTGAGCAATGACTCACTGCCCACGATGTCGGCATCACATTGGTAAAACTCGCGGTAGCGTCCCTTCTGCGGACGATCGGCACGCCACACCGGCTGTATCTGATAACGTTTGAACGGGAATGCTATCTCACCACGGTGCATCACGACATAGCGTGCGAACGGGACTGTCAGGTCATAGCGTAACCCCTTCTCACAGAATTTGCTTGCGAGATGGACACAATCACGGGAAAGCAATTCGTCATCGGTGAGGGCTGAGAAATAGTCTCCCGAATTCTGTATCTTGAACAACAATTTGTCGCCTTCATCGCCATATTTGCCCATGAGTGTGGAGAGCATCTCCATCGCAGGTGTCTCAATCTGTTCAAACCCAAAGAGACGGAAAACGTCTTTAATCGTATCGAATATATAATTACGCTTCGACATCTCTGCGGGTGAGAAGTCTCGTGTGCCCTTGGGTATACTTGGTTTGTTTGCCATAAATATCAATCAATTTATTGTTTATCTACAAATATATGCCGACCAACTCAAATACGGACAGGAATAAAAGGACAATACAAGCCGCCGTAAATAAGACTGTCTGCATTTGCGTTAGCGAAAATAATGCATTTCTCGCAAAGTCGGGGGAATAAGTACCATATCTTTTGTGGATAACGCTGCGAGGCCGGGCTATGGGGTTTGGCGCATGACTTTAGTTTATACTGACAATTGAAGTAGGCTCATACTTTGATAATAAGGATTCTCATTATGACGAGACGAATGGGCATAGGCGCTATTTCTTGAAGAATAAGTCTTTTAATTTGTCAATACAATTTTCAGGCAATTTCCCTTCCGGCTGGAAAGAACCGACTTCAATGTCGTCCAGAAAATCCAGTTCATGCAAACCAACCAAGACTGGGCCTTTGACCAACGTCAGTACATACGGCGAGCTATCGTCTGTCCTGTCCATTTCCTCTTCGGGGTTTTCCAAGAAAGGAATGGCATCCTCACCTATGGCAATCGTGTGCATCAGGTAGAGCTCGGCATACGTCTCACACTTGCGAATGAATACCACTTTGTCGCCTTTTCGGGGCAAATCTCTTTCCCAAGGCGGGAAACCTCCCCAACGGAAATGTACAACACCATCTTGATAGAGAGATTCCAATAGTTGTTGTGGGAAGCTGTCGTCTACCTTTTGTGCAAACCAGCTTTCCATGTCCTCCTCCTTACTTTTAATATAGATAGTCATACGCAAACGTTCATCGTAAGCACCGCTATCCTTGACAGTGGTAAGCTCGGCTGTAAATGCATCGCCCCATCCCATATCCATCATTTTCGCCACCATTTCGTTTTCCTTTCGTGGCACATAGCCTATGATACAATCTAAGTTCTCTTCATCACCATCGAAATCATTGGCCAACATCACGGCTACTGCATTACGGTCATGTTTATTGGTCCGTTCGCGCAATAAGACAAGCTGTGCCCCCTCATACAGTTCATCCCAGAAATCTTCCGGATGGTGAAAATTCCAACCGGCTACGGCACATTCCTTGAAAAACATCCTTTTCTTTTTAGGTTCGGGGAATCCGGACATTCCTTCGTGAGGAGATGCCGGCAGGCCTTCTACGGGTGGAGCGACATCGCCTTTTAGAGAGAAGAAGTCATCACCGGTGTCACCGCCGGGATTGAAGTTATTCACCATTTCCTCCATCTGTCGGTTTAGTTCAATACATTCGATTCCTTTTTCATTTAATTGCCTTTGCAAGTCTTGCAGCTCGGCATCACATCGTGGACAAGTGCCTGTGCAATCCCCTTCGTGGTGACATTCTGCTGGCTGATATGTCAATCCATACAGTTCGGCTATCCGCCTGCGGATTTCTCTGAGCAAGTTGCATTTATCTTTTCCGTTCATATTACAATTCTTTTATTTGAGGGTGATATTTAGATTCTCTTTCGAGGTAGTGTACGCATTTAAAGTTCGTGAATCCCATCCTTTCCAATTCATCGAGACTGTAGTCCACATCATAATCCGTATTATAACCGGGGATAAGAGGGACTTTCAAGGTAACATTCTCCACCCGGCAGGTCTGGAGCAATACGTTCAGTGATTCACGGATACGGCTCGGCTGCCCCGTATATCTCTCATATATGACATGGTTGATATCTTTTACATCTACTATCCAATGGTCTACTATCGGTGCAAGTTGTCGGATTATGTCATCGTGACAGTAAAGCGAGGTTTCCAACGTTATTTTCCATGCATTACCACATATCTGGCGAAACTCCTCTATGAAACCGGCGTATCGGGTCGGCTCGCCGCCCCCGAAACAGATACCACCTCCAGTCGCCTGAAAGTAAAGGTCGTCTATCTTCACACGGTCATAGAGTTTATTGGCATCCAATTGTATGATTCCTTTTTTCAACGAAAGGCCATTGTTGCCATACGAATAGATTTCCTCATGACAGCGGTCGTTCAGACAGTAGGCACACCGAAGCGGACAACCCATGAAACAGACCAGTGTGGTAATTCCATGTCCGTCCGTTCCCATACGTAAGCGGTCTATGGCAAAGACGGAAGCCAAATGAAACGCTTTATGTTTGCCCGATGATTCCATATATCTTATTTAATCTTACTGAGTTTTCCCCTCACTTCCATCAATGCAAACCCAAGCAGATTTTCTCCTTTCCATAGACGGATATTATGGCAGTCCGGTTCATCTTCTTTCATACCGATCCCCCAGATTGTATCATAGGGGCTGGCTTCCACCAATATTTTGTCTCTTGTGCTGAGCAAAAATAATTTCAAATCCTCATTATCCATAAATTTATGAAGATTGCCGGTAACGACAATACCCATTCGGTGCTTTTGCCATTTGGATTCATCAAAATTCCGAACTTCTCTACCTAAGGCTTTTATTACTTTAGGGTCTGTAGAAGCCAAGATTCTTTTCCTCGTTTCCTCATCACCCATAATTCTTGCTTTTTCTGCCATCATGAATTGCTCCGCACAATTGTAATGGATGCCATTTACAGTAAACATGCAAGGATACCATTGGCTGAGACAGGCCTTGGTCGTTTCACCCGGCTTGCCGTGATGTCCCCAAAAGAACAGGAAATCCGGATTGGATATTTCATAGAGGTCTTCTTTCCTGAACCCCACTTTCACATTCGTATAGTCCATAAACACCATTCTTCAAAACTATATAAATTGAAACAATAGCCTCAAGTGATACCAACGGTTGAACAACATGGGTTTCATATACATTGGCATACCGTCATCAGGGCATAATATGACAAGTCCACATTGTTTTTAATGTAAGCAAATATGGTCATTAGACTCAATTTCTGCGGTCAAGTGTGCGGAACCGTCCAAGTACAAATCAGGCTGTAATTCCGCTAAGCAATGAATTACAGCCTGATATTAAATTAAATATTCAAGTCTTAGAGAGTATCCTCAACAGCCGCCTGCGCCGCAGCAAGTCTTGCTATAGGCACCCGGAATGGAGAACAAGAAACATAATTCAAACCGACCTTATGGCAGAATTTAACTGACGAAGGCTCTCCACCGTGCTCGCCGCAAATACCGCACTTCAAATCGGGACGTACTGCACGTCCTTTCTCAGTAGCCATACGTATGAGCTGGCCTACACCATTTTGGTCAAGCACTTGGAATGGATCAACCTTGAGAATCTTCTTTTCCAGATAAATCGGCAGGAATGAAGCAATGTCATCACGTGAATAGCCAAATGTCATCTGTGTCAAGTCATTAGTCCCGAATGAGAAAAACTCTGCACGCGATGCTATCTTATCTGCTGTCAATGCAGCACGCGGGATTTCGATCATTGTACCGACTTTAAAGTCTATGCGGTCATGCATGTCTGCAAACACCCTCTCGGCCTCTGCTCTTATGACCTCTTCCTGCTGTTTGAATTCATAGACAATTCCAGTCAGCGGCACCATGATTTCCGGATGTGTCTCGACACCCTCAGCCTTAAGCTCAAGAGCAGCGGTAAGGATTGCACGGGTTTGCATCTCGGTGATTTCAGGATAGGTGTTGCCAAGACGGCATCCACGATGACCGAGCATCGGGTTCTGCTCGTGGAGAGCCTCGACACGTTGCCTGATATATTCAACCGATACGCCCATTGCCTCTGCCATCTCTTCCTGTCCC
>DWUP01000179.1 GCA_020012075.1 Candidatus Avibacteroides avistercoris | reverse complement strand
CATGTGTGGTGGAAGTCGGCGGGCGCGGGTGATTGCCCGCGGCGGGGTGTGTGCGGGACTATTAATCAGTGTGTGACGAAAGGAGATCTCTGTCCTATATTTCCAGCACATTCATCTCATTGATGGCATCGCCGCCGGCCATGACTGCCCCGTTTGAGTAGGTCGTGCCGTCGATCGTCACGATGCCGTGGCAAGCGTGGATGTGTCCGAACAGGTGCAGCCGGGGCTTGACCGTGCCGAGACGGGCGGACAGCACGGGCGAGCCATAGTTGATGCCGTCGGCAAAGTCGAGGATGCCGTGTGGTGGCGTGTGTGTTATCACTACGTCGGTGCCCGACGGTATGGCTGACAGGTGCTTTGCTTGGCGGCCGCTCAGACTGTCATGCAGGAACATCGGGACACCATAGAAGCTGATGCCATCAATCTCGATGCCGGAGTTGCACAGATAGTGGACGCCGGGGCCGAGCCCGCTGATTGTCGCCTCATAGAGGCATTCGTCATGGTTGCCACAGATGAATATCTTGTGGCGATGGGGCAGGTCGCACAGCCAGTCGAGGAAGTCGATGGCCTCGCGCTCGCTCCCCACCATGCAGAAGTCGCCCGAGTGCACGACCACGTCAGCTTCGGGCAAGTCGCCCAATCGCCTGTGGCATCCGTGAGTGTCTGATAGGTGAAGTATCTTCATTCGTTTAATCCGGAAATGCTGTCGCAAATATAATGCTATTTGTTGCATTTGATTATGATGCCGGGACTTATTGCTTTCTCTGTCAAGGCTATTCCGGCAGTGGCTGTGGGCGGACTGTAAGGCCGCCACCTGCCGGTGGCATCATGTCGTGTGTAGGGCAGGTGGCGGAGTGATGTGGACGGACTGAGACCTGTGGCCTTTATTCGAGCCGGCCTGTGGCTTTGAGGTAGGCGGTCTCGTAGATTTTGTATTGTGTCTGGGCCTCGATGAGGTTGCTGTAGGACTGCTGCCATTGTGACTGTGCGTCGAGCATGTCGCTGACGGTGGCCATCGATGTGACGTAGCGGGCACGGGTGACACGCAGGTTTTCGTCGGCCTCGTCCATGGCAGTCTTGGCCACGGCGACCATTGTGAAGCCGTCATTGAGGTTCTGGATTGCCTGCCGGATCTCTACCGAGATGAGGTCGGTGTTCTTTTGCAGCGTGAGCTCTGAGTTGAGAAGGTCGAGTTTGGCCTTTTTCACCTTTTTGATATTCTCGCCCCAATGGAAGATGGGGATATTGACCGAGAGCATCGCAAGGCCTATGCCGTCCTTGAACTCCTGACTGATGGCACCTTTCATCTTGATGTTGCCGAAGTAGGTGTAGCCGCCCATCAGCCCTATGGTGGGGAGCATGTCGGCGCGTGAGGATTTGACTTGCTGCTTGTTGAGCTCGACCTGCTTCTCGAGCATGTTGATCTCGGGGCGCAGGCTCGCATCGCTTATGCCAGTCTCGGGCATGGTGATATCTATTATGGTGTCGGTCGGGATGACTTCGGCCTCAGGGTCGAGACCGGTGGCGTAGCACAGCGAGAGGCGGCAGAGGTCGGCTCCGTTGGCTGCCTTGTGGAGGTTGTAGTCTATCTCGCTGCGTCGGCTGCTTATCTTCAGCAAGTCGTTGTCGGTAGCCATGCCTGCACTGACGGCCACGGCTGTCTGGTTGTATAGCGTATCGACGAGGGCTTTGAGGCTGCGGAGCATTGTCACCTTCTGCCTGACGGCGACGAGCGACCAATAGGCGTTGTCGGTATCGGCCAGCACGTCCATGCGTGTGAGGCGCAGCTGTTGGTCTGCTATCTCACTGCCGATTTTGGCCATGCGGTTGCCTGCCAATATCTTACCTCCGGCATAGATGGGCTGGGTGACGGTGATGCCTGCCATATATACTCCGCGCATGGCGAGCCGGCTGCCCATGAACATGTCGATGTCCGGCCCCACATAGGCTCCGGTGGCCGAGGCGTCTAACTTGGGCAGATAGCCCGCGAAGGCTATCTGGCGGTCGAGTTTGGCTTGTTCTAATTTATTGGTCTGTGTCTTGATGTCTTCGCTTTGCTCCAGTGCCATGCGCCGTGCTTCGCCCTGCGAGAGCATGACGGTCTGTGCCTCGGTGCCGGCGAGAGCTATCATGATGGATATGATGGTCAATGTCAATCGTTTCATTTCACTAAGTCGTTTGATGGTTGAGTAAACTGTTTTTTGATGCCAAACAGTGCCGAATAGAATATGGGCAGCAGGATGAGCGTGATGAGTGTGCCTACCGTCAGTCCGCCCATGATAGCGATGGCCATCGAGCCATACATCGGGTCAGTGACGAGCGGCAGCATGCCGACGATGGTCGTGAGCGATGCCATTATGACAGGGCGCACACGCGAGATGGTGGCATTTACGACCGACTCATAAGGTGTCTCACGCTCTTCGCGGCAGCGGCGTGTGATTTCGTCTACCAATACTATGGCATTCTTGGTAGTCATCCCTATCAGTCCTATCAGTCCGATTATGGCCATGAAGGTGAATGGCTGCCCGGTGATGAGCAATGATGGGGTTATGCCGCAGAATACGAATGGGAAACACATCAGTATGAGGATGACTTTGCGCCAGCTGTTGAACAGCAGCAGGAGGATTGACAAGATGAGGAATATCGTGATGGGGACATAGCGCATTATGTTGCCGATGGCTTCGCCCTGCACTTCCCCTTCGCCGACCCACCTGAGTTGGTATCCGTCGGGCAGGGGGATTGCCTCGATTTTGTCTTTGATTTCCGACATGACCTTGGCCGGCGTAGCATCGTCTACCTCCGGATTGGGGTCGCACTCGGCTTCTATAGCCCGCCGCCCATTGACACGCCTGACGGTCTGCTCCTCCCAACCGACATGCACATCGTTTGCCACGCTGCTGAGCGGCACACTGCGGAATACGCGGTCCTGCAATTCGCCCATCGTCATGCCGCCAGCCATGGCCGATTGCAGGTCGTCGTCGCTCATCTTGACGTTCATCATGCTCCAGACAGGAATGTTATCCAAGTCTTCGATACGGCTTCCGTCATCGTTGCGTACGAGAAGGTTGATGGGGACAGTCTTGTCACCGTCATAGAACACCCCGACCGGTTGGCCGTCGGTAGCAGCGAGCAAGGCTTGGGCTACGTCACTGCGTGTGATGCCGGCGGTCTGTGCATTGTGCGCATTGTAGTCGATGGTGATATTCTTGCTGAGGGGTCTCCAATTGTTTTGCACCGAGTAGGGGTCTACATATTCACATTCGCGCATTATCTCCTCGGCCTGCCGGCTCAGTGACTTGAGCACAGCGGGGTCAGGCCCTGAGAATTCGGCTTCGACGGTGTGCGATGTGCTGATTGAGAAGTTGTATTTCCTTATCCTTATATAAGCGTCGGGGTATTCGCTCCTCAACTGCCGTCTGACGAGGGGGATTTGACGGAGCACTGTCTCATAGTCTTTGCAGTCGATAGTCAGCTCGCCATAGCAGTCTCCACCCGATGTCATGGGTCTGACGAGGCAGTAGTGTGCCGGCGCGCTCCCCATGCTGGCCGCCACACGCTCGATGTCGGGATTCTCTCGCAACTTCTCTGTCATGTCAAACAACTGGCTTCGCACATAGTCAGGGTCACTCTGGGCAGGGAAAAAGCACTCTACAACGAATTGTTTGTAGTCGAAGTCTGAGAAAAACAGATTCTTGACTTTCGTAATGCCAAAGATGCACAGGGCGAGCAGAGCGAATGATATGGTTATCGTGGCCGTCTTGTGGCCTATCAGAAAACCTATCACGCGGCGGAAAAAGCGGTGGACAGGAGAGTTGAGTACTTCCTTTTTCTCCCCGCCTTTTGTCTTAATCCTTGCCGGCAGCCATGATTTGGCGCAGACAGGCACTTGGATGAGAGCGAAAAACCAGCTTGCTATCAGACTGACGCAGAGTACAAGGAAGAGGTCGCGGGCATATTCACCGGCCGAGTCCGGTGAGAGGTAGACGCTGATGAACGTCGATGCGGCAATGATTGTCGCCCCGAGCAGCGGCATGGCGGTATTGCTGCCTATGCGATATAGGTAAGTTTTGGGACCGAGTCCGCGCTGTTTGTCCACGAGGATGCCGTCCATGATGACTATGGCATTGTCGACCAACATTCCCATTGCGATGATGAATGCGCCGAGAGAGATGCGTTGCAGCGTAGTGCCCATCATCAGCAGTATGGGGAATGACACGGCGACTGTCAGCACCAGTCCGAAACCGATAATCACACCGCTGCGGAAACCCATGGTGAAGATGAGAACGAGGATGACAATAGCCACTGACTCTACAAGATTGATCATGAATGACGAGATGGCTTCATCGACTTTGTCGGGCTGAAAGAAGATTTTCTCGACATTGAGGCCTGCCGGGATGTCGGCCATTGTTTCTTCAAGTTTCTTGTCTACTGCCTTGCCGACATCCGGCACGATGGCATCGCCCTCCATGGCAATACAGATGGCTATGGCAGGCCGGTTGTTGACGAAGAAACCATTGGTCTGCGGCTCTGCATAGCCCCGTTCTACTTTGGCTATGTCGCCGAGGCGCATCTGCTTGCCATCCATGGTGCTGATTAATATGTCGCGTATGGTTTCGACGTCATTGGCCTGTCCCGAGACTCTGATCTGAAGCCGGTCGTCTCCTGCGCCGTATTTGCCTGCATTGACCGGTTTGCCGACAGCTTGTACGGCAGACATGATTTGTGTGGGGATGATGCCGTTGCGTGCTATCATCTCTTTGGACAGGGTGATATTGACCACCTCGCTACGTGTTCCGGCGATATTGATGCGTTTGACCCCATCGACTGTCGAGAGCCGTTGTCTGATGTATTTGGCATAACGGTCGAGTTCATCATATCCGTAGCCGTCGCCTGTCAGGGCATAGAATATGCCATAGACATCCATCATGTCGTCGATTACGACCGGGGCATAGCACCCTGACGGCAGGCGGCCGGCAATGTCATTGACCTTGCGCCGCACGAGGTCGAAGTGTTGTTCGAGGTCTTCGTTTAGGACAGTCATTTTGAATTCTACTGTGAACGTGGCCATCCCATCGTGACATTCGGTCATTATCTTATTGACATCGGGCAATGCTTTGAGTTGGTCTTCCATGGTCTGTGCCACGTCGAGTTCTATCTCATGCGCACTTGCTCCGGGATAGATGACCATGACCATTGCTTGCTTGGCCGAGACTGCCGGGTCTTCGAGTTTGGGCATCTGCATGAAGGCTATTACGCCTGCTATCATGATGCCTGCCATCAGTGACCAGAATATTGTCGGCCGCTTGATGAAGTATTCAGCAACCTTTTTCATAGCAATCCTCCGACGTTGGTTTCTGACGGTGCGGGCATTATTCTGACTTTCTGTCCTGCATGGAGTGAGCCTCCGCCACTTTTGACTATTGTCTCGCTGCCGTCCAATCCGCTCGTGACATACACAGTCCCGTCAGCCGTGATGTGTCCGATGGTGACCGGGCACTTGTGCAGAGTGCTGTCGGGCATGACTTGCCAGACGAAGCATCTGCTGCTGTCGTTGAGTATGGCACTTGCAGCGATGCTCATCCGCCTGCTGTCGTCGTCATTGATGCTTTTGAATGTCACCTCGACATTCATTCCCGGTGTGATTCGTGCCGTGCCTTTTGCCGGCATGGCGAAACGTGCGCGATAGAGTTGGTTGCCGTCGGCTTTCGGGACGATGCTTTTGAGTCTGATGGGGATAGGAGTCTCGTCAAACTGTGATGTACATAGGAATGTCGTGCCACGCAGGTCCTGCATCTTGACAGTGGCAGGCACGTCGATTGCCACTTCATATTGTGATGCGTCAATCAGTTCGAATATTGTCGTACCGGCATTGACCATCTCTCCGGGGTCAAAGTTTACCGTCTGTACATAGCAGTCGATGGGGGCATAGAGCCGTGTGTAGGCGAGTTTGTTTTCATATCCTTGCAGTTGTATGCCCAGTTGCCGCAGTCCTGCTTCGGCTTTTTCGAAGTCGTTTTTTGAGACGCTTTTCTGCCCGTAGAGCACTCTTGTCCTCTCGACTTCGTCACTTAGCTGCTTGTACTGTATTTCCACGGCATCTTTCTCCAGTTTGTAATCACTGTCGTCGAGTGTGGCAAGCAGTTGCCCCTCGCTGACTTTCTGCCCTTCTGTCACATTGACCGCGCTGATTTGTCCGGCGATTTTGAATGCGAGGTTGATTTGTCGTGCTTCTTCCACAATCCCCGCGAATGTCCGGCAGACGCTGTCACCGGCTATTGCAGGCGTAGTCGTCTCTACCACCTTCAGCGGCCGTGTGTCGGCATTGTCATTGTTGCATGAGCAGATCAGGCATATCGATGCTGCGAATAATAGGTCTTTTCTCATAAAGCTATCTGTTTTTAATCCTGTCGCAAATATCTTTGTTTGCGGTATAAGCGGCCTTTCCGATTGTGCATTATAAATGTCCTATTAGTGTGATGCGGCGATTTGTGATGCCGCTCCTTTTGGCTTTTGATGTCTTATAAGTATTTTAGCCGCAAAATGTAGAATATGTCAGTAATGCAGTCTGTTGATAATGATTTCATGGCTCTCAACTTCGAGAGGTTTTCCAATAGTATCAATTCGGTAGTGGTGGATGACAAGCTGCTGCTGAGCGACACTCTGGAAGGCACAATCGACCGCGACGACCCTTTCCTGCGGGAGGTGTCGTCCACTGTCATGCCCTTGAGACTTGCATATATGCAATTAGTGTTGTGCGTCAAGGGGAGGATGAAGGTGCGTGTCAATATGAAAGAGGTGGTTGTGACCGAGAATTGCCTTTTCTTTACTTTGCCCGGCTTCACCGGTGAGCTGCTTGACATATCTGAAGACTGTTCGCTCGCTGTGCTCGGCCTGTCGTTTGGCACGCGTGAATTTGACCTGCCGGGTGAGTCCAAGATTTCCATTTTACGTTTCCTCATGAGGAAATGGATGCTCAGACTCGATGATGCCGACTCGGCCAATATCATATCTTTATATAAGGTGATACGTCACTATGCTGTCCGTCACATGGCCGGGGCGAAGCAATGGAACTTGCTCAACAAATTGCTTGAGGCTATGTTTACGGTTATCTCGGGACTCATGGAGGAATCCCTTGCATCGTCAGGCATAGAGCAGATGGGACGGCAAAGCCAGTTGTTTGAACGCTTCCTGAGCGCCGTGATGCACGATTACCGCACGCACCGTGATGTCTCCTACTATGCCGACAAGCTGTGTGTGACGCAGAAGTATCTGTCCAACGTCATACATTCGTTCAGCGGCAAGCGTGCCGCCGAATGGATACGCAGCTTTGTCATAATCGATGCCAAGATATTGCTCAAGAGCCACAAATATACTGTGCAGGAGGTGTCAGAGATGCTCAACTTCCCCAATCCATCCTTTTTCTGCGTCTACTTCAAGAGGGTGGTGGGCTGTACGCCCAAGGTGTATGCCGAAGGGTGAAACAGCCTGCCTGCGCTGGGCATCCTGCATATTTGAGCAAAAAATTGTAATTTTGCGCCACGAGGTACTACCCTGATGCCGACAGCATCGTATGCCATGCCCCGAAACATTGTATGCCACGGGCAAAATGGTCGTACCCTATATTATGTCACATACAATGTCATGAGATGAAACATATACGCAACTTCTGCATAATAGCGCACATCGATCACGGAAAGTCTACTTTGGCCGACCGCCTGCTTGAATTCACAAAGACGATTAAGATAACCGAAGGGCAGATGCTGGACGATATGGATCTGGAACGTGAACGGGGGATAACAATCAAAAGCCACGCCATCCAGATGGAATACACCCATGGTGACCGGACATATACCCTTAACCTGATTGACACTCCGGGGCATGTGGACTTCTCCTACGAGGTGTCACGCTCGATAGCTGCATGTGAGGGAGCGTTGCTTGTGGTCGATGCTTCGCAGGGAGTCCAGGCACAGACCATATCCAACCTCTATATGGCAATCGACCATGACCTCGAAATAATCCCCGTCATCAACAAATGCGACATGCCGAGTGCCAATCCCGAGGAGGTGGAGGATGAGATCGTCGAATTGCTCGGGTGCAGCCGTGATGAGATAATCCGTGCTTCAGGCAAGACAGGTCTCGGCGTGGAGGAAATCCTCAATGCCGTCGTCGAGCGTGTACCTGCACCGACTGGCGACGACAAAGCTCCTTTGCAAGCACTGATTTTCGACTCTGTATTCAATCCGTTCAGGGGGATAATTGCATATTTCAAAATAGAGAACGGAGTCATTCGCACCGGCGATCATGTCAAATTCTTCAATACAGGCAAGGAATATGATGCCGACGAAATCGGTATCCTCAAGATGGATCTGGTGCCGCGCAAGGAACTGCGGACGGGAGACGTGGGATACATCATCTCCGGAATCAAGACATCGAGCGAAGTCAAGGTGGGTGACACCATTACTCACGTGGCACGTCCGTGCGACAAGGCAATAGAGGGATTTGAAGAAGTGAAGCCTATGGTCTTTGCAGGCGTCTATCCCATCAACCCCGAGGACTTCGAGGACCTGCGCGCATCACTCGAGAAGTTACAGCTCAACGACGCATCACTGACATTCGTCCCCGAGTCGTCCATAGCATTGGGCTTCGGCTTCAGGTGCGGTTTCCTCGGCCTGCTGCACATGGAGATAGTGCAAGAGAGGCTGGACCGTGAGTTTGACATGGATGTCATAACCACCGTCCCCAACGTGTCCTACCTCGTCTATGACAAGAGGGGAGACGTCACCGAGGTGCACAACCCCGGCGGGATGCCCGACCCGACACTGATAGACCACATAGAGGAGCCATATATCGCCGCATCGATTATTACTACGACAAACTATATCGGTCCCATCATGACGCTGTGTCTGGGCAAGCGCGGCGAACTGGTCAAACAAGAATACATCTCCGGCAATCGTGTCGAATTGCATTACAATATGCCGCTGGGCGAAATAGTCATAGATTTCTACGACAAGCTCAAGAGCATCTCCAAAGGATATGCGTCATTTGACTATCATCAGAACGGTTTCCGCCCTTCGAAGCTGGTGAAACTCGACATACTGCTCAATGGCGAGTCGGTCGATGCACTCTCCACACTGACACATGTGGACAATGCCTATACCCTCGGCCGGGGAATGTGTGAGAAACTCAAGGAACTGATACCGCGCCAACAGTTTGACATTGCCATCCAAGCGGCCATAGGCTCGAAGATAATAGCCCGTGAGACAATCAAGGCAGTGCGCAAAGATGTCACGGCCAAGTGCTATGGCGGTGACATCAGCCGCAAGCGCAAAC
>DWUP01000017.1 GCA_020012075.1 Candidatus Avibacteroides avistercoris | reverse complement strand
GGCATCAGATGGTGCGGGGCTTCGCATCCGTCTTTCGGGCTTCAGTGGTCAGACCGTGCGGGCGATATGGGCGGCTGACGTCGCCGGCGGGCGGTGGGTGGCGTGTTATGAGCTCTTGTGATTTTCTAACTTTAATCAAGACTTTTAATCCATATATTGCGACATAAAAGACACTAATGATGATACATCCTCGATTGACATCACTGTCCCGCCTGTTGTTGGCGGGCTTGTTTGCCGTCATTGTGTCGGTGGCCGATGCCGCTGTGCCGCTCCACGGGGTGTGGAGTGAGGCAGGTGACAGCCTTTCGCCCGCGAGGCGCAGGCCGCGGCGGGTGCGTGTCGAGGCGTCGCAGTTTGACGGTGCGGCCGTCCGCCCCGTCAAGCTGGCTTCGCACAACAGTCTGACCTACGCCCGTGCACTCAACGGTTCGCCCGGTGTCGTGGCGCGCCGCAACCGTTGCCAGAGCCTCGACATCCGCCGGCAATATGCCCTCGGCGTGCGGCTGTTTGATTTCCGTGTGCGTCGTGGCGATGACGGCGACGCGCAGGCGGCGCATGGCCGCATCCGCTATGATGCCGATGTCGCGGCGGCCCTTGAGTTTCTCGACTCGTGCGGCGGTGTGACGGTGCGCCTCATGCTGGAAAACAGCCTCTTGCCCTGGCGGCGCAAGCGCGACTATTCGTGGTTTGAGGAATATGCCATCACTGTCGTGGCCCGCTACACCCGCATCAGCTTCGTGTGCGGCCGTTCCAAGGTGGGGTGGGACAAAGTTGCCGCCAACCTGCCCGAAGAGCCTGTCATCCACCAATATATATGGCGTCGGCGATCGACAGTCAATGTCATCCCCAAGCCCGCGCGGACTGCCCGGCGCAGCAACAAGGCCAACGTCGCGAAACTCAATCCCGACGAGTGGTCGATGTTTGACTTTGTGGAGTTGCTGTTCAAGTGACGGGCGTGCCGTGACGCACACCGCTGGCGGCTGCCCGTGCCTTTGCAGGTCATCGGCACGGGGCTGCCGTTCACAGCTTCACTTGTTCGATTCTCTCGCCCTGTGTGTCGTCGAGAGGTGTATAGGAGTACTTGATTTTCTCGAAGTCTGTCCCTGAGATGTCCATGCAGCGTATGGTCGAGCACCATGCCGTGCGGTAGTAGAGCCGCCCGCCCGTCACGTCGGTGCAGGTCGTCCATTGTGTCGCGCTGGGCAGACCGTCTGGCACTTTGCCGTCGGCGTGCTCGACGCCTATCGGTATGTCAAAGTTGTTGAGTATGTGGAATGCCTCGATGACCGCCCCGTCTGCCGTGTCGTGTGTCGGCGCGGTGGCTTTGTAGAATGCCGCCCTGACGAAGCGTGACGGAGGTGTGACGTCGCCCGGCAAGCCGAGGAAGGCGCTCCCTGCCCCGAAGGAAGAGGTGGCTGTGTCGCCCATCCTGCCCTGTGATGCCGTGCCCGGGCGCAGATTGACATAGTTGTTGAGATTGGTCACATGCCATTCGAAGCCCGGTGAGTTGGTGAGCACGCCCACATGGTTGTCATAGACATGTGCCGTGCCGCCGATTATTTCAATCACTATCTCCCTGCCCGAGCGGTCGCCGACCCGCCAGTGGACGGTCGATGAGCGGGGATCAATCCCCACTACGGTCACACTGTCTATGGCTTCACGCACCTCATCGACGGTGGCGAAGGAGGACAGTATCCATGACACCAGTTGGAAGTCGCTGATCGTGCGTGCGGCCTCTGACGGGTCATACTCTGCATAGCTGCCGTAACCGGGGAAATAAAACAGCCCTGCCGACAGGCCTGCTTCGTTGAGGCCCTCGGTGACAAACTCTTTCTGCTCGACCGTCAGTCCTACATAGCCGTATCTGGCCGTGAAGCGCAATCCGCCCACCGTCCCGCCGGGCAGCATCGACTGATGGATGTGGCCGCGCGGGACAGCCACCCGGCCGCTGTGCAGCACCGAGCCGCCCCATTCGATCGTGCGTGCAAACACCGTGGAGCTGTCGGCCGTGTGCAGCGTTATGCCCGTGCATGCCGATGCCCGGTAGGCGCAGGGCAGTGTGGCGAGGGCTATTGCGGCAAATGCCGCTAATCGTGCAATCTTCATGTTTCAGGTATTGGTCGTTTATTGTGCCTGTCTGTCATTCGTCCTCTTTCATCGAGGCCGCTTGCAGGTTGAGTTTGTCGCTGTCGTCTTTCTTCTCATGGTATTGCTTGCGCAGCGGGTTGGCATGGAGCTCTTTCTCTGACATACGGTAGCGGAAGATGTCCATTGCCATGTAGACTGCCTCGCGGAACGACTCCTCGGATGCTGTCCCCTTGCCGGCGATGTCGAATGCCGTGCCGTGTGCCGGCGATGTCCTGATGACGGGCAGCCCGGCTGTGAAGTTTACGCCCGCTCCGTCAGACAATATCTTGAACGGTGCAAGCCCTTGGTCGTGGTACATTGCCATCACTCCGTCGAAGTGCTTGTAATTGCCCGAGCCGAAGAATCCGTCTGCCGGGAACGGCCCGAAGCACAACACCTTGTTTTGTCTCATCTCTTCGATGACGGGGATGATTGTCCCGGCCTCTTCTGTGCCGATCAATCCGTTGTCGCCTGCGTGGGGATTGAGCGCGAGTACCGCTATCCGCGGCTTGCTGATGCCGAAGTCTCCGCGCAATGATGCGTTGAATATCGTCAGTTTCTGCTTCAAAGTCTCGCGTGTGATGGCACCCGGGACTTGCGATATAGGCAGGTGGTTGGTGGCTATGGCGACCCTCAGCCCGTCTTTGGCCAATATCATCAGTGACTTGCGTCCTTCGCCGAGGCGGTCTTCGAGGTACTCTGTGTGTCCGGTATAGTTGAATCCGTCGCCTTGCACGTTGTGTTTGTCTATCGGGGCAGTGACGATTACGTCGATGAGGCCGTTCTGCCATTCCTCGGTGGCCTTGAGCAGCGAGTCGCGTGCCGCCTTGCCCGACTCGGGTGTGGGGTGTGACAGCTCGACTTTCACTTCGTCATCGGTGCAGATGACCAAGTTGATTTTGTCGTCTTCGGCGTCTCCTGCCGATGTGATGGTCTGGTAGGGCACGCTCGGCAGTCCGAGTGCCTTGCGGTGATAGGCGGCCACCTTGGCCGAGCCATAGATGACCGGAGTGCAGAGGTCGAGCATCTCGGGTGTCGAGAATGTCTTGAGGATGACTTCATATCCTATGCCGTTGATGTCGCCTTGGGTTATTCCCACTCTTATCTTGTCTTTTCCCATGTCTTTTTGTGGTTTAGTCTGTGTCGTTGTCTTGGTTGTCATGTGTGCCATGTGGGGCCTTTTGCTCTTTGGTCGAGAGCATCCCGCACGCGGCCTCTATGTCTTGTCCGCGCGATGCCCTGACGGTGGTGTGTATGCCGTGCCGTGTCAGATAGTCGCGCATGGATGTGATGGTGGCTTCGTCAGAGCCTTGCAGCGGTGCTCCCGGGATGGCGTGGAAGCGGATGAGGTTTATCCGGCAGTCGAGCCCCCGGAGCAGGCGGACGATGTTCTTGGCGTCGCGCTCCGAATCATTGACCCCGCGGAACATGATGTACTCGAATGACAGCCTCCTCTGTCCCGAGAAGTCGTGGCCGCGCAGCAACTCGACGATGTCGGCTATCGACCATGCGCGCTCGGCGGGCATCAGTTCGCGCCGTTGGGCCGGGAGCGGGGCGTGCAGGCTCACGGCCAGATGACATTCGCTCTCGTTGAGGAAACGCTCCAGTCCCTTTCTCACGCCGGCGGTGGAGACTGTGATGCGTCGCGGGCTCCATGCCGGGCCGTAGCCGGAAGTCATGATCCGGAGTGAATGTAGCACTGCATCGATGTTGTCCATCGGTTCGCCCATGCCCATATAGACGATGTTGGTCAGCTTTTCACTCTCGGGGATGGAATAAATCTGGTTGAGTATCCCGCCCGTGGTCAGGTTGCCGCCGAAGCCTTGCCTGCCCGTCATGCAGAAGACGCACCCCATGCGGCATCCCACCTGCGACGAGACGCACAGCGTGGCGCGGTCGCCGTCGGGGATATAGACCGACTCGACGTAGGAGCCCTGCCCGGCCTCGAACAGATATTTGACTGTCCCGTCCACCGACACTGCACGCCTGACGGGCGCGGTGCGGCCCACGTCATAGGTGGCCTTGAGCATCTCGCGGTGTCTGAGCGAGATGTCTGTCATCCCGTCGATGTCCGTGACACGCTTGGCGTAGAGCCATGCGGCCATCTGCCGTGCTGCGAAGCGCGGCATCCCGATATCGGCGGCCACTGCTCCGAGCTCTTCGAGCGTGAGGCCAAACAGATGTTTCTTTTCCATCACTGCAATTGATGATTGCGATTGTTGCAAAGTTATGACTTTTTTCGGTATTCCGTCCTTTGTGGTCGGATGTCATTGTCCGTGGCCTACGACCTTTTTGCCCGCAGGGTTCTATGTTTCTGCCAATAGGGTCTGATGCTACCGGCGGTAGGGTAGTATGCTATCGGCGGTAGGGTTGTATGCTATCGGCGATAGGGTAGTATGCTGTTGCCCGCAGGGTGGGATGCCGTCGGCGACGGGGTGCATGAAAAATCCCGCTGCACCGTGGGCGGGCGCAGCGGGATGGTGTGTGGGTGTGCGGTGGTCAGCGTGTCTCCTTCAATTCTTGTAGGCGGCAGATGTATTTGCCGAGTATGTCAAACTCGAGATTGACGGTCGTCCCGACCTCGATGGTGTGGAAGTTGGTGTTGTCCATCGTATATGGGATGATGGCGACACTGAACTCGTCGGCCGACGGGTCGCACACCGTGAGGCTGACGCCATTGACCGTCACCGATCCCTTATCGACCGTGAAGTATCCGCGCCGGTACATCTCGGGGCTTGCGTCGTAGCGGAAGCGGAAGTAGGTGCTGCCGTCGGCATCGGTCTTTGCTATGCAGACGGCTGTCTCATCGACATGTCCCTGCACTATGTGTCCGTCCAGCCGCCCGTTCATCAGCATCGAACGCTCGACATTGACCTCGTCGCCGACCTGCAGCATGCCGAGGTTTGAGCGCAGCAGGGTTTCTTTCATGGCTGTCACCGTATAGTTGTCGCCGTCGATGGCGACCACGGTGAGGCAGACACCGTTGTGCGACACGCTCTGGTCTATCTTTAGCTGGCCGGTGAACGAGCATGTCAGCGTCAGGTCCACGTTCTCGCGGTCGTGGCGTATGGCCACGACCCGCGCACATTCTTCTACAATTCCTGAAAACATATCTGTCCGTGTTGTTAATGGTTGTATCTGTCAGTTTCAATCTTTGTCTGTCGCGCCTCTGACCATGTCGGCCATGATGTCGCGTTCGGTGGGTCCGATGCCTGCGCGTCCGAGGATGCGGGCGTCATCGCCGAGTGTCTTGGCCAGCCAGTCGGTGCCCCGCGCATTGGCAGCAGCGGTGTAGTGCTCCAGAGCCTCCCGCCCGCGGCCGTTGATCCACAGGGCATGGGCGAAGTTGGCATGGTCGTCGGCCGACGGATGGCCGGTGGCTGCAAACAGCCGGGTATAATAGTCGAGCGCGGCACTCCTGTCGCCGGTCTCCAGCTGGCACCACCCTATCATGCGCATCACCGCCGGATTGCCGGGAGTGAGGTATTCCATTTTATATAGTTTCTCCAATGCTTTCTCAAATTCGCCCAGCTGTATCAGGCACTTGCACACCTGCAGCGTGGCCGAGTCGTCAGACGGGTCGAGCAGCTCGATGAGGCGGTAGTACTCCAATGCCCGCCCGGTCTGTCCCTCGATGGCGAGGCACGAAGCGATGTGCGACAGGATCCACTTGTTGTTGGGCGTGATGGCGTCGGCCTGTGTGTAGAGTCTTATGGCCTCGTCGAAACGGCCTGACCGCTGCGCACAATAGGCGGCTTTCTGCAGCAGGCCGCCGTCATCGGCCCGCGTGGCGGCGAAGTAGCGGTCGTAATAACCGAGGGCAAGCTCATAGCGTCCGCGCTTGAACATCGTCTCGGCCGTGGCAATCAATGCCCCGGGTGCACCTGTCACGCGGCTGAGCAGGGGGATGTCGAGCACGGTGCTTATCTCGGCCATCGCGTCGGTGAATTGTGTCCGCTGCGGATGCAGCTTGTAGAAGCGGTAGAGGTCCTGTGCATAGGCATTGGCCGTGCGTGCAAACCGCTCGTCGTCGGTGACTGCCGCCTCTGTCTCGTCGCCTGTGTCCATTTGCGCCGAGAGCATCGCGCGCTGTCCCTCGGGCACGCCGCCCATCATGAGGCAGAATGAGTATTTGTCGGAGTCACACAACGACCCCGAGCGCAGTATCATGTCCATCACAGTCTTGCCGCTCCCGGTCGTGCCGGGCAATGCGCGGCGCACCGCCATCGAGTCTGTGTCGAATGGCAGGAACCAGTTGGACACCTCGCCAAAGAAGGTGAAGCTCTTCATGTGCGAGAATGCGCCCAGATAGATGTCATATCCCTCCTGTTGCAGTTCGGTGATTTCCTTCAGACGGTCGGCTATCCCCGACTTTTCTATCTCGTCCCTCCACTCCGGCTTCATTTCGTTGAAGCTCTCGAGGTCGATGAATTCTGTGCCGAATCTGTCCTTCAGCTGCGATTGCTTCTTGAACAACTCGGGGATAATCTCTTTGTTGAAGCGGTGGTCAATCTTCGTCGTCTCCATCGTCTTGAGCAGCTGCATGACGGCAGTCTGCATCTCGGCGCGGCGGGCTGCGTCATCTGTCAGCAGGTCGATGGCTGCCGTCACATCCGGATAGAGGCGCAGCAGCCGCTGATGCTCACGGGTGACGAGCACGACGGTCACACATGCGCGCGCCCTCACCGCAGGGTCGTTGTCGCTGCACAGGCCGATGACGGTCAGCATGCGCCGTGGGTCGAAGGCCTGCATCAAGGCCAGATGCAGGGCAGACACGGCCAGCAGGCGGTCGGCGGCGGGCATCGACGGCGCATTGATGCATTCCTCGGCCTCGCGCCGGTCGGCATCGCTCCATTCACCCCCGAGCCACAGCAGGCAGAACAAGTCACGCCGGTCGCCGTCATGCTTGGCGCAGAGGCCGTCGATGGTGTGCTGATTGCCCACGAGTCTCTGGACCGGCAGTTCCTCGGCAAAGGCCGTGAGGCCCCTCGCGACCGATGTCAGCGTGACCGACGGCAAGGCCCGGTAGGTGCGCAGCTTCTGGAAGTAGAGCCTTGCACTCGATGTAGCGTTGTCGGCGATATAAGCCTTGTTGAGCAACGAATAGGCCTTGGCCAGCAGGTCATCAAACAGACGTCCCCGCATCGGGTCATCACAGCCGTCGAGCATATAGTCCTTCATATATTGGTATGTCACGTCGAGAGCCGCCACATCGCCCGCAAAGCGTCCCCCGCACTCATCACGCAGCGCGGCCAGCGCACCTCCGAGGCAGCGGGACAGGATGAAGTCCTTGATTTTCTTGTATTCCATGTCGCTTAGTAATCATGTGCAAATATAATGTATTTCCCCGTGCGTGCCCCCTCATCTTGCAGTGTTTGCGCCGGCATGCAGCCTGAAGCGCGGCAGCGTGCGACCCTATTCTCCTTTAGTCCGCACGTCATCTCCGTTGTTTAGCTTAAAAATATATAGATGTTAGACTGAAAATATATAGGCGTTAGGCTAAAAATATATGTTTTTAGCCTAAGTTTTTCCGGCAAGGTCTAATGCCGGTGGCCGTAGGGTAGTATGCTATTGCCGGTATGACCGTATGCCGCCGGGTGCGGGTAAGGCCATTTCATCTGCATGTCCTGCCGTCGATGCCCAGCATGAGCTTTGAACGGAGGTTTTCGAAGAGGGGGTGGCTGTCGAGTTTCACTATCCTGACGGCTTCTTTGGCCTTGGCAATCGTCAGCCGGTCGCTTTCGTCGCAGGCCATGCTCTCGCCATCGACCGAGACGAGAAACTGCCTGTTGCGGCTCTTGACCGCCATCTGGACCGTCCAGCCGCCGGGCATGACGATGGGACGCAGGCTCAAGTTGTGCGGTGCGACGGGTGTCAGGACCATGCTCATCGATTGTGGCATGATGATGGGCCCGCCCACGCTGAGCGAATAGGCGGTCGAACCGGTCGATGTGGCCAGTATCAGTCCGTCGCACTGGTAGTTGCTGAGGAACTGGCCATTGACCATGACCTCGATGGTCACCATTGCCGAGATGTCCATCTTCATGACTGCGATGTCGTTGAGTGCGGTGGCGCGGCGCGGTCCGTCAGGCCCATCGACGCTGAGCTCCAGTTGTGCGCGCTCCTCGATGTGGTAGCCGCCGGCGGCAATGTCGGCTGTCGCCTGCTCGAAGGTCGCAGGCTCGATGTCTGTCAGGAAGCCCATCCGCCCCATGTTCACCCCGATGACGGGGATGTGTCTCGCCGTGGCCATGCGTGCCGTGCGGAGGAATGTGCCGTCGCCGCCTATGCTCATGGCGATGGCGTCGGCCGGCGTGTCGTCGGTCGTCAGGAGTGCTGGGTCGATGGGCAGCCCGGCCTTGTCGTGCAGGAAGCCGGCAAAGTCCGGCTCGATGGAGTGTGCTATCCCGCGCCTCTGGAGTGACATGACGAGGCTTGCCATCCGGGTGGCTTTGTCGGGGTCAGAAGTGTTGCCTGTGATGAGGAATTGCATTTTAAAACAGTCATTTTGCCCGGCAAAGCCGTGCTATTCCGTGAGAACTGCTAACTTTGCCCGCGTTTGCTTGGGCAAATGTATGACAAATTTCTGTTCCATGTCCCGTGCCGCAGGCTAAATGGCCGGACGGCGTGGTCGCCCGGCATGATAATTTTGAATGATTGTAAATATGACACGACTCAGCGTAAACATCAACAAGGTCGCCACTCTGCGCAATGCACGCGGTGGCAATAACCCCGATGTGGTCAAGGTGGCTCTCGATTGCGAGGCATTCGGCGCCGACGGGATAACGGTGCATCCGCGTCCTGACGAGAGACATATCCGTAGAAGTGATGTATATGCCCTCAAGGCAGTCCTTAAGACGGAATTCAATATAGAGGGCAATCCGACCCCCGACTTCATAGACCTCGTCCTCAAAGTCCGCCCGCATCAGGTGACACTGGTGCCCGATGCGCCCGACCAGCTCACATCCAACGCGGGCTGGGACACCAAGGCACACCTGTCATTCCTGACCGAGGTGCTCGATGCGTTTAAGGAAGAGGGCATCAGGACTTCTGTCTTCGTCAATGCCGATGCGACGATGGTCGAATATGCGGCAAAGGCCGGGGCTGACAGAGTGGAACTTTATACCGAGCCATACGCTTCCGGTTATGCCGCAGATGCCGAGGATGCCGTCCGTCCGTTTGTCGAAGCGGCCAAGGTGGCAAGGAGTCTCGGCCTCGGGCTCAATTCGGGGCATGACCTGAGTCTCGCCAATCTCGAATATTACCACCGGTGCATCCCATGGCTCGACGAAGTGTCGATAGGACATGCACTGATATGCGATGCCCTCTACCTCGGACTGAAGAGGACGATAGAGGAATACAAACGTTGTCTGATCTGAAACACAATAAACGAAAGCAATGATGGAACGCCTATTCACATTCATACAGTCGGCGCCCGTGGCAGGACAGGCCGCGCTGCCGCAACTGACCCCCGACACGGTGGAGCAGAGCATCAACCTCTGGGACATGGCAGTCAAGGGAGGGTGGATTATGATAGTCCTCGCCCTGTTGTCGGTCATCTGCATCTATATCTTCGTAGAGCGTCTCGCGGTAGTCCGCAGGGCGGGCAAGGATGATCCCCGCTTCATGGACCGTATCCGCGATTATGTCCTCGGCGGAGAACAGAAGTCGGCACTCACTTATTGCCAAGCATCCGACACTCCCGCCGCACGCATGATCGAGTGCGGTCTGAAGAGGCTGGGGCGTCCGGTGAGTGACATCCAGACTGCCATAGAGAATGTCGGCAACATAGAAGTAGCCCGGCTCGAAAGAGGACTGCCCGTCATCGCCACCATCGCCGGGGCTGCCCCGATGATAGGCTTCTTGGGGACGGTGACAGGTATGGTGCGGTCATTCTATACAATGGCCAATGCCGGCACAAATGTCGATATTACCATGCTCTCGGGAGGCATATACGAGGCAATGATAACCACTGTCGGCGGCCTGATCGTCGGTATCGTCGCCCTCTTCGCTTATAACTATCTGGTCGGACGTGTGGACCGTGTCGTCAATGGCATGGAGGCCAAGACGGTGCAATTCCTCGACATACTCAACACTCCACAGCACACCGAAGGCAATGGCACTCAAGCGTAGGACAAGAATCGAGCCGACATTCTCGATGGCATCTATGACGGATGTCATCTTTCTGCTGCTCATCTTCTTCATGATCACCTCGACTGTCGTCTCGCCCAATTCGGTCAAAGTGCTTTTGCCGCAAGGCAAAAACCAGACGTCCACCCGCCCTGTGGCCCGTGTCGTCATAGACAGCGACCTCAACATCTATGCGGCGATGGGCAAGGATGCCGAGCGTCAGGTCACGGCCGATGGTCTGGCGGCTTTCATGCAGGAGTGTGCTGCCGCCGACGGCGAACGTTATGTCGCGCTGTATGCCGACGAGACGGTGCCATACGGGGAAATAGTCAGGGTGTTGGACATGGCCAACGATAATAATCTCAAGATGGTGCTTGCCACACGCAAGCCAGATGCGCGGTGACGTACTGATGAAAGCGAACAAACCACAGATTGTCGCAGCCTCGGTCACTGCACTTGTCCATGTGGCGGTATTGCTGTTGCTGCTGTTGATGACCATCGACAGGCCGGCGGCGAACCGCGAAGGGGGCGTCGAGGTCATGCTCGGCAACTTCGAACTCGCCGGGGGAGACATGCCGGGCAGCGAGGCTACCGGCGCAGAGCCGCTGCCACCGGCCGATGAGGCCGAGACGGGCGGGCAATCCCTCCTGACGCAGGCCGACGAACC
>DWUP01000178.1 GCA_020012075.1 Candidatus Avibacteroides avistercoris | reverse complement strand
CCGATTGTTCCGAGCCGGGTAATAAAAGCCATCCAGCAGGGATGCACCCGACGGACATAACCGTATAGATTGACAAAGTAATGTACGTAATTGCAGAAATCCAAGGACAACAGTTCAAGGTAGAAGAAGGGAAAAAGTTGTTCGTAAACCACATCCGCGAAATCGAGAGTGGTGCTACCGTCGAGTTTGACAGAGTGTTGCTGGCCGACAATGGCGGCGAAGTCAAGGTCGGGATGCCATTGCTGGAAGGCGCAAAAGTAGTGTGCGAAGTCGTTTCGCCGCTCGTCAAAGGCGACAAGGTGCTCGTCTTCCACAAGAAGAGAAGAAAAGGCTACCGCAAACTCAATGGCCACCGCCAGCAGTACACGGAGCTGAGAGTTAAACAAGTGATTGCTTAAACGTAAAAAATCAGAAGAACATGGCACATAAGAAAGGAGTCGGAAGTTCTAAGAACGGTCGCGAGTCACACAGCAAAAGACTCGGCGTGAAAATATTCGGCGGCAACGCTTGCAAAGCCGGCAACATCATCGTCCGCCAGAGAGGGACTCAATACCACCCGGGTGTAAACATCGGGATGGGCAAAGACCACACTTTGTTTGCCCTCGTCGATGGTGTCGTCTGCTTCAAACGCGGACGCCTCAACCGCCGCATTGTGTCGGTCATCCAACCTGCGCAGGAAGCCTGACCAGAGACAGGACAGATATAGATGTCGGGTGCCGGTGAAATTCACCGGCACCCGTCGTTTTTACCAGCCTGTCGGGACACCGCCTGCGCAGGGTCTGATGTTTACGCCATTGGGGTACGGTGTTTTTGCTCTTAGGGCGGTATGCCACCGCCATTAGGGTAGTATGTTTTTCACCTTTGGGTGCAATGTTTTCTCTCCACCGGCATAATGCTCATAGACGATGCGCGAGATGTCGGCGATGAGTGCCTCGTTGGCCTCGTCGCTCTCATGCGAGTCTTTGACAAAGACGGCTATCACATACCGCCTCCCATCGGGCAGCAGGACAAATCCCACATCGTTTGTCCCTATCGCCCGGCCGAGGGCATCACGGTCGCTCGTCCCGGTCTTGTGCCCCAATGTCACCCCCGTCGCCGCCAGCGGCGCGGCAAGCCGGCCTCTGCCTGTACTGCACCCGATCATGGTGCGCAGGATGAAATCACGGTTGGCCGGGTCGATAATCTCACGCGACAAAAGCATGTCGAGCAGTCTGGCCGCCTCAAGCGGAGTGCTCCAGTTGTCCCGGCAGGCCTCGATGTCCTCGTGCATCTCACCCTCGTCACGCCTGATGGCAAAGTCTGTCAGCCCCATCGACCTCAGGCAACTGTCCGCCCACTCCGTCCCGCCTATCATGCCAAACAGGATGTCGCAGGCATTGTTGTCACTCTGCCCGATGCTGTATTCCAGCAGACGCGCTATCGTGAAGCGGCCTCCCCGCGGATGAGCGTCGCGCAACGGACTCCATGTGTCTGCGTCGAGCATGTCACAAGTGACGGCCAGAGTGTCTGACAGACACAGTCCCCGCTCCTCGGCGAAACGGGCTACGGCTATGGCTTCGTGCAACTTGAACACACTGAGCATCGGGCAGTGCAGCCCGCCATTGACCACTGTCGTGTCGCTGCCGCCGGCTATCACGGCCACTCCCGCCTCTGCCCCGAAACCGTCGCAAGCCGCACGCAGCCTGCCGGCGAGTACTTCGTCGGCCGAGACACCTACTGCTGTGGACAACATCACGGCGCATGCCAAAATCCTAAAGATTGTCATATTGCATCCATTTCTACAAAGCGCGAATTTATGCAATCCGCACCACGCGGCCAAAGCCCGGCAGACGGCACGGCCGGACAAACATGGATTTTTATACTTGATTTGATTGCAGCTTGCATTATCTTTGTAATCAAATAAATTTAAGGCATGGCAAGCAACGAAATCCAACAGGTGAAGATGCGCTTCGGCATAATAGGCAACTGTGAGGAACTCAACAGAGCTATCGACATAGCCATACAAGTCGCGCCGACAGACCTGTCCGTGCTGATAACAGGCGAGAGCGGCGTGGGCAAAGAGAGCTTCCCCAAAATCATACACCAATACAGCAGCCGCAAACACGGACAGTACATAGCCGTCAATTGCGGCGCAATCCCCGAGGGAACAATAGACTCAGAGTTGTTCGGCCATGAGAAGGGAGCATTCACAGGTGCCATCAGCGAGCGCAAAGGCTACTTTGACGAAGCCAACGGCGGCACAATATTCCTCGACGAGGTCGGCGAGCTCCCGCTCCCCACACAAGCCCGATTGCTGCGCGTGCTCGAAAGCGGAGAATTCATAAAAGTAGGCTCATCAAAGGTCGAAAAGACTGATGTGCGCATCGTGGCCGCAACCAACGTCAATCTGCCACAAGCCATCTCTGAAGGAAGATTCCGCGAAGACCTCTTCTACCGCCTTAGCACCGTCCCCGTACGCATCCCGCCGCTGCGCGACAGGGGCGACGACGTACTGCTGCTGTTCCGCAAGTTTGCAGGAGACTTCGCACAACGCTACCGCATGCCGGGCATACGGCTCACGGCAGACGCACAGCAAATGCTCAAAACATATAAATGGCCGGGCAACGTCAGACAACTGAAAAACATCACAGAACAAATCTCAATCATCGAGACCAACCGTGACATAGACAGCAGCATCCTGTCCAAATACCTGCCCGAGGACACGACAGCCTCATCATTCCCCATACTACTGACTGACAAGTCTGAAGGAAAGACATTCGGCAGCGAACGCGAAATCCTCTATCAAGTGCTGTGGGACATGAAACGTGACATCGCCGACCTCAAAGACACCATACGCGGAATGATGCAGGAGAGACAAGAGGCACACAAAGACATGATGCATCACGACACGCCACAAGAATACAGGCCGGCCGTCAAAGAAGTAATCAATGCCGACCCACAGACATTGACGCACCTGCATGTGCATGATGCCGTGGAAAAGCACAGGAATGATGACATAGAAGAACCTGAATATCTCGAGACGACATCGCTCTCACTCAACGATTTGGAGAAGGAAGGCATCCGAAAGGCCCTCGAGAAACACCACGGACGACGCAAGGCCGCAGCCAAAGAACTCAACATCTCCGAACGCACACTATACAGAAAGATAAAAGAATATGGCATTGAAACATAAGCTATACGCATTGGCATGCCTGCTGCTGTGCACCATGATGACGGCATGCACCATATCCTACCGCTTCAACGGGGCATCAATCAACTATGACCTCGTGCACACTATATCGATAGACAACTTCCCCATACAGTCAGCCTATGTCTATCCGCCGCTCGGCATCACATTCAACGAGCGGTTGCTCGACATCTATATGCAACAGACACGGCTCAACGTCATCGACACGGGCGGAGACATGGACATATCGGGCGAGATAATCGAATATTCGCAACGCAACAAGGCCGTGCAAGCCGACGGACTCGCGTCGATGGTGACGCTGACAGTAAGGGTAAACGTGAGATTTGTCAATAATACCAACCACTCTGAAGACTTCGAACAACAATTCTCGGCATCCGCCGACTATGACTCAACACAGCAATTGATTGATGTCCAAGACGAATTGATAAGTGAGATAGTGGACGACTTGGTAGACCAAATATTCAATGCCACAGTAGCACGCTGGTAGAATCATGAACAACGACGACTTCAGACGTCTGGTGACAGGACATCATACATTCGACGACGACGACATGGCCGCCGCCGATGCACTCCTCAAAGCCTATCCCTACCTGCAGGCACTGCGCGCCATGAGGCTCAAGGCATTGCTCGCGGCAGGCAAGATAACAGACGGCAGCGAGACAAACGACGCAATATATCTGCCCGACCGCAAGAGATTCTATGCATGGGCAATGAGTGACAGACCCAGACAGCAGCAAAGTACGGGTCAGACAAACAGCAGGACAATAGACCTAATAGACTCATTCCTCAACATGGCATCGCAGCACACCGCCGCAGACTACACGGATGACGCAGACAATGACCGCCAATCAGCCCGGACAGGCGAGACACAAACGCGGCAGACACTGCCCGCCACCGACACAATACGGCACGCACACACCGACAGCAGCGCATCGACGGGCGGAGACTACTCACTCGATGAGGAAAACATCGATGAAGCATGCTTCACAGAAACATTGGCAAAAATATACACAAAGCAGGGACGGTATGAAAAGGCTATTGAAATTATCAGGAAACTTAGCTTGAAATATCCGAAAAAAAGCACTTACTTTGCAAGCCAGATAAAGACTTTGGAAGAATTGATTAATAACAACAAAACCGAAACAAACTGATATGTACACATTTCTAATCGTCTTGTTTGTCATAGCATCAATATTGATGTGCCTGATCGTCTTGATTCAGAACTCAAAAGGCGGCGGTCTGGCATCAAGTTTCTCCTCATCAAATCAGATAATGGGTGTAAGAAAGACAACAGACTTCCTTGAGAAAACGACGTGGACTCTTGCCGCGGTAATGGTGGTACTGAGCGTCGTGACTGCATACGTCGTAAAGAGCACTCCGCAAGGCAATGCATCAACAATCGAGCAAAAGGCCGTAGAAGAACGCAATCAGAACCCTATCTCTGCACCGGCCATGCAACCTTCGCAATCACTCCCTGACCAAGGGGCAGAATCACAGGCTCCGGCCGGCGAAGAGACTCCGGCACAATAACACTGCCACCGGTCGAAACTGACGGACTACCCCCCGCAAGATGTCTGACAAAGACGCTTGCGGGGGTAATATTTTGTCATTGCCCGTCGAGCACCGACATCACACACCGCCCACAATCAAACTTGAGACGGAAAGACCTGCCGTCGTGCATCACGATGGACAGCGGTTCGCGATAGGGCATAGGCCTCCCCGACTTGGTGCAATAGCCGAGACTGTAGCGCAGGCAATGCCTGCACTCCATCAGTACCGCACCTTTTACGGGCGACAATTCGTAGGCATCATCGACAGTGCCGCATCCGTTCTCACGATAGAAACGCCGGGCAAGACGGTTGGCGACATTCTCACGATAGTCTGCATGCTCCGTCCCCATGCCCACGTGCTTCGCCGGGCGGCCTTGGTCACGGCGCAGGTTGGCAGCACGTGCCATGAGCATGGCATCGACAAGCCTCCTGCGTGCAGAAGATAATGCTGACGACGGGATAAACATCCCCTCCACACCGCCGGCATCAATCCCGGCCGCTTCAAATGGCGTATTGCCCAGTTTGCCGAGTTGCCTGACGATATTATCCATTTGAGAAGTCTTGGCCGGCTCCTTGGCACATTCGAATGTCACCGACGCCCGCACGCCGTCCTCATCGGCAGCCGACAGCGTATAGCCGAAGGCATTGTCCCGCAACGTGATGCCCAGCATGATGCGCCGCTCGGCACTCTCACGTGCAAGAGTCTTGTTAAAACGATAGTCATTGTTGCGGTAGAGCTTTGCCCCGCGTGACAGCTTTGGCATTTCGAGCGGGTAAATAGATGCTCCCTCTACCCTATTGACCCTGAAGCCACACAGCTGCCCGTCTGCGCCGACCGAACACAGCCCGTCACCGTTGTTTACCGGCACAAGCAGGTCGGCAGCGAAATGGTCGCGGCCGATCGTCTTGACCGTGCCGACTGCCTCGCCAAGTGATTTGGGCGTGTCGAAAGACCATATTTCCTTCCTCCCGCCATCAAACAGGTAATCTGTAAAACCCCTGTTGAAACTCTTATTGATATCCGGCACGAAAGTCATCGTGACCTTGCCCGACGAAGCCCTGCAATATTCCTTTCTACGTCCGAATATTTCATCCAGACGCATACGGTAATAGGCCGTGACATTCTTGACATAATTGACATCCTTGAGCCGCCCTTCGATCTTGAGCGAGCGTACCCCGGCGTCGAGCATGGCTTCGAGCGAGGCGCTGCGGTCCATGTCCTTGAGCGACAGCAGGTGCTTGTCCCTCGCCACCACCCGCCCGTCGGCATCGCGCAAGGTGAATGGCAGGCGGCAGAACTGTGCGCACTCACCTCGGTTGGCGCTCCTGCCGAAACATTTCATGCTGGCATAGCAACGCCCGCTGTAACTGACGCAGAGCGCACCATGGACGAAAGCCTCGACCGGCACGTCCACAGCGGCCGCAATCTCGGCTATCTGCCTGATGCCAAGTTCGCGGGCGACGACAATCTGGGTAAATCCCGTCGCCGCAAGGAATCGTGCCTTGTCTGCCGTCCGCGTATCAATCTGGGTGCTGGCATGGATGGCTATGGGCGGCAAGTCCATCTCCATGATGCCCATGTCCTGCACAATGATGGCATCGACACCGGCATGATAGAGGTCGCATATCATCTGCCGCACGTCATCCAGCTCGTCATCATAGATTATGGTATTGACCGTCACATAGACCTTGGCGTAATAGACGTGTGCAAATGCGGCCAACTCACGGATGTCGTCTATCGTGTTGGCCGCTGCCACCCTTGCCCCATGCGCCGGAGCGCCTATATAGACGGCATCTGCACCGTGGCGTATGGCTTCGATGCCGCACACCTTGTCGCGTGCAGGGGCGAGGAGTTCGATTTTTATCGGTTTGTCGTCTTTCATTTCTTCATAAGATAATATTTCACCCAGTTGGTGAACATCAATGCCCCGTTTGCCCTCCAGCGCACGACCGGCGGGTTGGCAGGGTCATCACCCGCATAGTAGCCCGACGGCACGGTTATGTCCAGTCCCTTGGCCACGTCACGGCGGTACTCGGCATCGAGCGTGAGCGGCGAATACTCTATATGCCCGGTGACATACACCTCACGCCCGTCGTGCGACAATGCCATATATACCCCGGCATCGTCAGACTCGAGAGTGACATCCAGCTCACCGCAGGCATGTATGTCGGCTGCATCTATCGCCGTGTGGCGGCTGTGCGGGATGTAAACCACGTCGTC
>DWUP01000177.1 GCA_020012075.1 Candidatus Avibacteroides avistercoris | reverse complement strand
ATCATATTGTAGCCAAAGGGGACAATCCTGTTTGGCCAAAGGGGTCAAAGTCGCGTGGCTTTTCCAGGGCTACATGAATCGGGGGAGAGACATGCACCCGGATAGCGTGCGGTGTCCTCCCCCGACCTGACTTGTGCCTATGTCACGGCTTTTGGCATACGACCTAATCGCCCGTGAGGTGCAACCCTGTCGCCGTGGGGTTTAATGTTTTTGCCCTTACCATTGTATGTAAAAAGGCCTTGCCATCGGTCGTGTGTCTGACTACACGTGCAGGCAGGCTGCCGGCAGGCTCGGGCGATGTCGCCGTGGGTGCCACGTTGGCAGGTGAGGCCGGCGTCGTGAAGTCTACACGCTCCAACGGTCCCCACTCGTCATTGATGTTCACTCCTATCGAGAATGCTATGTAGTCTGTCGATGGGTCGGCATTCCAATAGGCTTCATCGACACCATACTGGTTCCAGTAGGGGTCTTCAGGTATGTCGGTCTTCAGATATTCGATTATCTTATCCTCTGTCCACTCCTTGTCATACCCTTCTTTCTCGATGATGATGTCGCGGTGCATGGATGTGTGTTCGTTGGGGGTGTAGGTGACTATCTGATAGTAGCCGTTGATTGCGTCGCCTTGGAATGCGCCGATCTCGATTGTCATCTCAGCCACCCCCGTGCCTCCTATCTTGTCAGTAGTGACCGGTATGACCAGCATGTCGGCATACGTGCCGTTTACATCCCACGCCTGTACGTATATCTCATAGTCTGTGCCGGGATCGTTGCTTGTCCAAGTGAATGTCTGTGCTTCTGTGCCGTTGAAACCGAATGCCTTGACATAGTCGCCCAAGGTGGTGAAGCCGAACATGGCTCCCATCTGCTCAAACTGCTCCTCGGCCTGACCGGCATTGAACATACAGGCTGCATAACCGGCGACGCCCGATGCCGGGGTAAAACTGATAGTGACGGCATCCTTGGTCTTCTCGGTCACGTCATACGTAATGGTGCAATCGCCTACAAGGGGCTTTTTGGGTGTCCTGAAGTCCACACGCTCGACGCCGCAGGCTATGCCATACTTGTCATAGCCGACAGTGACAATGCTATACTCGACGTCCGGTGTGAATTCATACCCTGAGAGGTCGGCTCCCGTGAAATCCTGCCAATAGTATTCGCTGCCGCTCTGGTCAAGGTAGGCAGCCAATGCCGCCTCAGTGCCCATAAGGTCCGCCCTGCTCTTGAGCAGGCAATCGATGCGGAATGCCTCACAGCCTGATGTGCGGGTGATAGCCACTTGGACTTTATCGGGGGTGGTCCCATCGCCCTGTGTGAACCCGAGGTATTCTATCTCTGCAGCTATCCGTCCCTCCACACGGGCAAACCAGATGCTGTCCAAGCGCTCGGCCAGAAAACCTGTCGTATTCCCTGTCTTGTCGGTCAGGAGCACACGGTTGGGATTTGTCTGGGCAAAAAGCGAAACCATGCCGACAAGAAATGCTATTAATGATAGGAAAGTCTTTTTCATTGTTTTATAAATTTAATGTTGCTGTTCTCTACGCTAAACACATATATACCTCTGTCAAGGCAGTCTGTCGCGATGGGAGTGCCGTCCCAATCATCAACAGTAATCCGGACTGTCCCGTCCAAGCCGTAAACTGCGGCGCGGGCTGCATGTCCCTGCTGCCATCCGTCAGCGTAAATGTATCCGTCATGGTAATAGGCTCTCAGTTGAGCACCATCACCGGCCACCGCATCTACGCCGCTGGCAAAGTCCGTAAACTTGATGCTCCTCACATCAGCATATTCAAACGCCGACACTCCATCCTCCACGGTATTGACCGCGAAACCATTGCTGTCAAACCGTATACTGCTGACATCAGTCAGGGCAAAGGTCGAGGCCGCAGAATTATCAGACATATAGACGATAATGTTACCGTCACCCGCCATTGATGCCAGAGCAAGCATTGCGAGACACATTGTTGTTAATGCCTTTTTCATCCGTTTATTTTATATTATTCATAGTTACTACACGACTGATTATATAATACTGCCGGTCATGCGTCGCCGGCACACCGGCAGTAGCGGTCGATTCATCCGGCAAGACCGGATAGTCAATGGACTATCACCTTCCTTGCCGGCTGGTTGCCTGTCTTGATGATATATATACCGGGCTGCAACGACTCATCAGGCATAAGGCGGCCTTGCATGTCATAGACACGGGTCTCGCCTTCAAAAGCCGAAGCCTCTGTATCAATGATGCCGCTTTGCGCACTAAGGTCTATTACACACTCGACAGACGGCAGAGAGCGTTCTTGACCGCTGACACCTGTCACGACATATCCATAAGTCGCTTTATTGTCAAGTCCGTCAAACGTAAACGATGTCTGTCCGCCCGTGGAAACTTCATCATATCTGCTCACGACATTTCTGGTAATCTCTTTGCACTCTGCCTCCACATCATCAATGACCATATATCCTCCCGCACGCTCGAATACGAGCCGCAGTGTGCCTGTCTGCCCTACGTGAACGCTCAGCACCGTGCCATCAGTCGGGACATCAAGTGAGGCCAATGTGCGCCATCCGGCATCGTCAGCAATCTCTACTCTGAGTTTATTGCCCTCAACGCTCGAACGACACCACATTGACAAGTCATCTATCATGACGTCTGAATATGCCACTGTGAGATAATTGTCGCCGGTCGCAAGACGCAAGGCAGGAGCTGCCTCGCCATACCATCCTATCGAACTGTTGTACTGGACACTGTTGGTCTCCCAACCATCGGGCATTCCGTCACCTTTGCCAGCAAAATCATACCCATGGGTTACGGTTTGCGACGAATACACATGCTGCGAGAGAGTCACTATGTAGTCATCCGCCCCATCGAGTGAATCCCAGACAGCCGTGAAACCTGCCGGTGTCACATCCGTCACAGACAATCCTGCGGGCTTGGCCTTATTAAAGGCAATCTGCCCGGTCGTCACGTCAATGGTGGCGGCACTTGATGTATACTCGCCGAAGTAGCCCCACAGCTCGACTTTATAATTGGTGGAGGGCTCAAGGCCGGTGACTGTGTAAGAATCAACAGCGCCCACCGACACGTTTTGGTATCCCGGCACGGCCGTGTATCCGCCCTGTCCGTCGTCTTTCAACACGTTCAAAGCATAAGACCAATCATTGCCGCCCGATGTCCACTCGATTGTAAAAGATTCATCTTCAACTTCCGATACTGCCAATCCCGTAGGAGCAGGCAACCTGTAATCTGCGCCAAAGAACGAAAAACTTATATTTTCGCCATCTTCCACTATGTCATAGACACGTGCCAAGTCAGCCTCATCCCATGAGATTATGCCTACTTCTGTCACATTTGAAGTCCCGGGGAACGGATCTCCGTCATCAGAACTAATTGACGAATCACCATCTGCCTCGACAATATCTACTCTCTGGTGGTCGGGATCGTTGTTTACCGTATTTCCCAACCATGCATCTTCATCGACGTCAATATGCCACAGCAGCATCCCGTGACCCGGCAGAAACTCATCCCACCCTTTTTGCTGACGGTTTTCAATGACGAAGAATTCATTGTCGTTGCCCGGCACTTTTACCCTATATGCCTTGTTGCTGTCGCCGAGATTTGGCAAGTCAAGCGAAATATCCACATCGATAGACAGGTCGGTGTATTCGAGCCAGCCAAGCTCAGCTCTCTCATAAGCGGAGAACAGCGGAGGTGTATTCATGTCATTATTATACGTGCCCGAAGCCATGGTGTCCCAATATCCGGGATCGACTTGGGACATCTGCACATAACTGTCGGTCGCATACAGGTCGGGCAAACCGAGGACATGGGCAAATTCATGGACAAAAGTGCTTATACCTGTCGGTTTGCCACTACCGCTGCGCAACTCGTTGCCACACGAATATCTGTCCACTTGCACGCCATCCAGCGTCAGTTGAACCCCATACCCATGCAAATAATATGAGTGCGGCCAGATATACGTATCAATCCCGGTGTCTGACTCGGCATAACCTGCATAATAGAAATAGATATTGTCAACGAATCCATCCCCATCAGTGTCATATTGTGAGAAGTCTATCTCATCATCGAGTGCTTCACACACCTCAGTGATTGCTTCTCCAAAGTTCACATCACTGTCATAGCTGCCGTTCCGTCCATAATATGCATACGATTGCGACAACTCGACCGGCCCCTCCACTACAAACTCCGGGGAGAATTTACCCGCCGACGATGCGACATAAAAGTCGCGGACACTGCCATTGGCCCCATTGCTGTAAGTGAAACCTTCCTTGTTAAGCATATCGGTGAAAAACTGATTGGGGTTCTCGGTCTCAAATTTCAAGTCTGAGAACTCCATCAAAATCACAAGGCACTTAGGGCTTCCTGTCGTCGGGAAGTTATTTACTTTGACTTTGTTTGGTTGTAATTTGGACTTTCCCTTTTTCCTGACTCTGGCGGAAGCATTCTTCAGTGCCGCGATGTCAAGACTCGCCACATACGCCTGCGCCCTTGCATCTCTCGCAGCTGCTTCAACGGCGACAATACCACTACCTGCCAAAGTATCACCGCTCAGCCTTGCATATTCAAACGCCCCTGACAGTTTGTTGCGATACAAAGGCACACCGTCACTCGTAAGCACCATGTTGTGCCATTCGTCTCCCCATATCCGGATGGTCAGTACAGAGCCGTCGGGTTGCCGCACCTGCTTGAGCTGAGGATCGGCGGGTATCGCCGACACCGCAAGCGGAAAGGCCACGGCTGCCATACAGGCCACTAAAAACTGCTTGAACATCATATAATAGATATTATTGATTGATTTTGACAAATTCCGGCACACTTTCCGCTTACCACATCTATCGTCACAGGCATAAGTCGGCTATGTGCCGGCCACATTTATCTCACGGCAAACTTCCGGGTGCTTATGCCATTGGCGGTGACTGCTTTGACAATATATACACCACACGTCATAGCAGACAAATCATATCGGCACACATTACCCATGCCTTTAACCTCATCAAGGACAACACCTGACAACGAGTAGATTGACAACGAATTGACATCGCTGCTGCCACCGTCTACCACAAGACTATTGCCGCTGACAATGATGGTGACATTATCTGCCGCACCTGAGACAGTCTCATCTATCCCCAAAGGCGGTGCTACACTCACGTGAGTGCGTATGGCTGCCGTCCCGAGTTCATAGCTTGCCCAATCGACAGCAAAGACTCCAAGGCTATCGGCGAATATGGAGTACATCTGGTTGGGCTGGGTCAAATCGGTGGCAATGCCCCATCCTGCAAAAGAGACGCCCACCATATAATGTCCCGGCTCAAGACGAACGGGCTCGGCCAACTCATATTCATGAATGCCACGGCTGGTGCCCTGATCGTGAGTATAGAAATAAATCTGCTCGCCGAGCGGATAATAGCCTTCGGCAGTAGCTGTGGTATCGGCATTCCACTCCCATACGAACACCCCCACCTTGTCTCCCTCGATTCTGCCATAGCCGACCGAGACGGCGTCAAGCATCACTGTGTTTGGCACATAGAATGAATTGGCATAGAGAGAGTGTTCATAATTTGGCAACCCGAGGGCATTGTTATCGACATACATCGATGCATTGGTGTGGTCATAGGCAAACTCGCCGTCAGACACTGTCACCTTTTCAGAGGCAGTATTGTCAGACACATCCTCATCCTCCCCGTCCGACAACTCCGCTGTGGCATCCAGCGTGGTCTTACCCAGAGCCACATCTTCGCCGGCCGCCATCGTCATCTGCAAGAGCACAGAGTCGCCCGCAGCCAGATCGATGAAGTCGCCCGTCGCGACTTCATTCCCGCCGAGCGAGAGTGTGACCTTGCCAGAGACAGCCTCACTCCCCAAGTTGGTCACTTGCGTGGTCACCGGCATACCATCAATCAATATGGCCGGCAGAATAGTAGGGACTACTTCGGGAAACTCCACCATCACGTCGCGGAGCAATCCGGTGGCCTTTGCATCACGCACAGTCTCAGACTTGGCAGACGTAGCGGGCCATGCGGCATTGAGCACAGGCACTTGCGGCCGGTGGCCAGACTGCGCGTTAGCCACGAGGCAACATGCCAAACCTATAAATAGCAGTGTAAATCTGTTCATAACGAAATTGTCTTTTATGATAGTCTTGTCTTTTATGATATTATTTGCATAAATCGACTGGTGCACACGATAGATGTACTACCAGTCGATTTGCAAGATCAGACATTCTTCATGTCCATTACTGATGACTCACCTCATCACTTGACCACAAACTTCTCAACCTTAGTACCCGACTTGGTGACGATGCTTGCCAGATATACACCGGGCATATAACCGGAGACATCACAAGTGAAAGTCTCACTGCCTACGCTTGCCGCATACATCTCAGCACCTGACGTGGAGTAGATGGCCACGCTCTCAATCTCTTCGCCGCCGCAGCTTATGTTGAGTGTTTCGCTCACCGGGTTGGGATAGATGCTCAGCACACCGTCACCGGCGACTGCCGACTCTACTGACGAAACAGGATCGACCAACCTTGCACGCAGCGCCATAGTACCAAGCCCGTTGCCTGCCTGGTCAAAGGCGACAAGTCCAGATGGAGTACCCCACTCGCCTATGGTATAGAGCTGTCCCGGGTCTCTTCTGTCCACAGCCAGCGGCCATCCGCTCGGGACGTATACTGAGATGAAATAGTCACCTGCCGGCAATATGACATCTTCGTCTACCGCATATTCGATCTGGCCTATGCCATATTCCTTATCGACGGTCGCATTGTAAATCAATGCATCATCTTCAAACGGATAATATCCATTGACGTCGGGCTCAGGATTAGTCCATCTGTATACATTCAGGCCGACACCCGTCATCTCAGTCTCGGTAGCCCAGCCTACAGAGACGGTTGTGAGTTTGGCGTCGTTGTTGAGGTGGAATATTATGCCCACTTCACATTCGCTTCCGCTTCCCACCGAACCGACCTCAAGGTTGTAGGGCTGATTGCCATAGTAGGTGCCATCGGCTATCTTGTCATAGGCCATCTCGTTCTCGGTTATGAGCACCTCCACATTCTCAGAGTTGTTATAAAGTGCCACTTCCGGCTCGCCTTCTACTTCGGCTGCTATGGTGATTGATTTGACACCGACCTCGCCATCTATGGTGAAGTAGACAGGGAAGTTTTCGGTAGCGCCGACAGCCAGCTCGCCAAACTCGGCAATACCGATCAGTTCGTCGCCGTCAGTGACCGTGATTGTTCCCGACACAGGCGCAGAGCCGACGTTGGTCAGCGGCACCAGAGCCTCAAACTCGCCCGTCTGTGTCTTGGGGACACGCGTGGGCATCGCCGACGAACCGATGGCGACGTCTTTCTCTACGACCTCGGTTATCGAGACACTGCGCAGATAGAATGAGAAGACTTGATTAATATAATCCATCTGGAAAGCGAACTGGTAGAGACCGTCACTCGGGACTGTGAAGTCATAGCTTGTCTCGTCAAAGATCTCGACCGTATAATCGCCCGTGACGTGCCTGATTTCATCCCATGTCGAGACATCGGTGCCGTTGAGTCCGCAGAGAATCTTATAGTTGTCTGTCTCGGTGTAGATGCCATAGAGGTCACGGCCTGCCATGCGGTTGTATGTTATGCGATATGTCTTGCCGGCTTCGAGATTGACACCGCGCGAAATCAGAGGAGCCTCACTGACCGCGTGGTAAGCCACATAGAAGTCGTCATCATAGGTCCATCCCGATGGGCCAAACCAATAATAGCGGCCGGCTTCGGGGTCGGAGAATTCGGAGACGAATGGTACTTCGGCTTCTTCAAAGTTGATGAATCCTCCCCATCCGCTGTTGTTCTCGAGATTCTCTTCCTCGACCTCATTGTCAGACATCACAGCTGTCGCTGTCATAGTTATGGAATAGAGCGTCCCTGCCGTCATTTCGAGGTCTCCTTCCTCTACCGGGAATGTGACCGTTGCAGTGCCGTTGATGGGGATTTCCACATCAAAGTGTTTGGATGAGAACTCGTTGCCGATATACGAAGCTGTCAGGTTGAAACCGGTTATCGGAGCCGAGCCGATGTTGCTGACCTCGACCTCGATGTCGAAGTCCTTGATGCCGCAGCTTGAGTTGGGCACGACCACATTGTCCATCCTCAGGTCGGGAGCACCTTGGTTTGAGCCTGAATATATCTTGACCGACCCGATGTCGCTGCAGACCAAATATTCATTGTCAGAGGTATGCTCCGGGCAAGCATGGAAAGCCACATAGTATTCGCCATCTTGGTCGAGGTTGATGCTTATGGCATCGTTTGTCCATGCTCCGCCGTTGGCAAAGGCTGTGTAGGTCTTCAGCAGTGTCATCTCGCTTACTTCGGGAGTTGTGCCATAAAGCACCTCAAACTTGTCCTCATCGGTAATCATCAGTGAGCGATACATGATTTCAATAGTATTCTCGCCGGCTTTGAGGGCTATCGGCGAAGCCATCACCATGTAATCGTCAAAGCAGTTGTAACTATAGGCGCGGCCCGTGCCTGACTCGGCATTCTGGTAGGTCTCGATCTGCCATGTGGCCTTGTCGTCGTCGTTGTCGATGAAGTTCCACTCTGCCCTGTCGCTCTCCTCGAGGAAATTACATGAATATGGCGACTGGAGTGCGCCGGCCAAGCAGCTGACGGGTTTATCAAACCAGTTGTCAGACATCACCAGTGCCTCGCCCACACCCTGTACTTTGACTCTGATGGTGTAGTCGCCCTCCTCTGAGAGGTCTACCGGAGTATTGAATGTATAGGTCAGTGTGCCGCCCACGGGGATTGTCTCATCGACAGGTTCTACCACCGGCGTCCCGCCATTGACTGTATAGCTTGCGATGAATTGCGCGCAAGGCACACCCCCAATGTTGCGGATGGTCATGGACACCTGCTCGTCTTCGCCCAATGCGCCGCTGTGGGGCAACGGGGCAGCCGTCACTCTCAGATCGACATCGGCGTCGGCAGTAATCCAGCACTCGTCGTGTTCATAGAAATCACTCACGACCGCGACCGCAAAGTTATACTCATATCCGCCGACGAACGTCACGTCGTCACCGTGAGAATCCGTCGTCTCCAAGACCATATAGACGGTGCCCTCCTCGGGTGAGGGGTTCATCACGAGGAAGTCATAGTCGCCCGGCTCGATCTCGACAGACACGCTCTCGCCACCCGTCAGGAATCCCTCCTCAAGGTTTGCGCCGGTGGGTATGACGATGTCCACGTCTTCAAACACCGTCTCAGGAGCGACGCCGTTGCGATACAAGTCGTTTTCTATCGTGCAATCTTTGTCAAGCCAGATTTCAAAGCCGTCACCCATGCCCCAGTCGCTCTTCACGTCGAGAGTTATGACGGCCTTGTCGCTATCGACGCGTTTGACGCCAGAGAGTTTCATCCCGGGCATTGCAGTCCGGCGGGGATTTTCACGTGCCAAAGTCCTCTCGCGGTCTGACACACGGTTGCCGGGCCTTGTGATGGAACGTGTGGCACCGGTCAGCTTGTCTTCGCCGTAGTGGGTTGCCACAGACTTGCTCATGACTACCATTTCGTCGCCCTCGAAGCTATAATAAGGCGGGGCGGTCACATGTGCGACTTGGGCAAAAGATGTAAGCCCTACAGACACACACAAAGTAAAAAGTAAACGTTTCATCATGCTATAAATATTTAATGTGATGAATGATGTACATATTTTTTAATGCCTACAATATACGAATTAATTAAAACACCACAACATGATTTTATAAAAAACCTGAATTTAATTTTATTTATGCACTTGTCATGCAATTTATACTATTAAAAATCCGGCAGCCGTGCCGGGCAAGTGCCTGGCACGGCAAATAGACCCCGGCATGCCACCGTCGCAGACCGCCGCCGAATGACAGGCCGGAATGCCGTGCGGCACCGTGATGTAAAGCAAAAAACATACGATGATTCCGCCCCTTGCATCAGATGCCGGAGGCAGAATCATCGTATGCTAAACGCACTTGCTTAGAATGCCATCAGCGCTGTCGCACGGCCATGTCACTTGGATGCTCCGCCCACGACATCGGTATTCTGTATGGACTTGCTGGTTTTCTTTACCTTGGCTTTCAGCTCGCCGAATGTGTAGCTCAGCGACACGGCATATTGCATCATGCTCATCCGCTGGATGTTGGTGCTGATGCAGTCGGTGGCGCGCAACGAGTAGCGGTATTCGTCATATTTGGGTGCGAATGTCGATGCGCTGACCTGCAGCGTGAGGCGGTCATCCTTCAGGAATTTGCGCTGGAGTGACAGCGCGTACCAGTAGTAGACGGGGCGTGCCATCGAGTAGAGGGATATGCCTTCCCTGTTC
>DWUP01000176.1 GCA_020012075.1 Candidatus Avibacteroides avistercoris | reverse complement strand
GTGCGAAAGCATCCTTTATCTGTGCGGGCGTAATGCCCAGTGCCGACATCTTCATCGCATCTGGCTTGACAACGAACTCCTTCGCCTTGCCTCCGCGCACCACCACGTTGCTGATGCCCGACACCTGCGAGAACAAGGGACGCACCAACAGATTCCCCACATCGCGCAAGGCAATACGGCAGTGCGTCCGGCTCTCCAGCGTAAAACCATAGACGGGGAAAAGCGACTGGTTCATCGCCTCGGTGCTAATGACCGTCCCGGCAGGCAGGTAGTTCTTAATCTCGTTGATGCGACTCTCCAGCTGGGTCTTCAGGGCGTAGATGTCCAGTCCCCACTGGAAGTACACGTCTATCACACAACTGCTGCGCGAGGTGCTGCTCTTCACCACGGTAGTGCCCGGCACCTTCTTCACCGCGCTCTCCAGCGGTTTGGTGACGGTAATCATCATGCGGTCCACCGGCTGCTGCCCTGCATCGGCAATGACGGTGATACGTGGGAAAAGCACTTCGGGAAACAGGTTGGTCTGCATCCTCGTGTAGCTGTAGATGCCAGCCAGCAGGAGCAACAAGCCCACGAAGAGGATAGGCTTGGCATAGAGTTGATGGAATCCCTTCTTATTCATGACTGATGATGATTTTACTACTGTCTGGCAGGGCATAACCTCCGGTCAGTATAATGCGGTCGGCAGGTGTCAGCCTCCCACGGACTTCGATGCTGTCAGCCGTACTGTTGCCTGCTTCGACCGGGATTTTATGGCTGTACTGTCATCGATAAGTTTCATTACACAATAGGAGGTAAGCGTTTCGTCACTCTGCACGGCGGATTTGGGGAGGAGCATGGCCGAATCTGTTGTGCTGCCCGAGATAAAGACAGCCTTTACGTTCATCCCTTCGGGCAGGAAAGGAGCGTCAGCGGCTGTGGCAACAATCTTTTCTGATTGTGAGGCTTCATCCATGGTAGCCAGCGTTGCCTGCACGGTAGCTCGAAGGCGTTTCCCATCGGGCAGTTCCAGTACACAACGGCTTCCGCGCTGCACAGACTCCAGTTGCTCGTATGGCACGTTTATCTCAAATACAAGGCTTCCTGCCTCGGCCGTTGTGCAGAGTGCCATACCCTCAGTCACATAGCTGCCGGTTTGTGCCTGCACGTCAATCAGGATGCCGGGGCGGGCCGCCCTTATTTCAATCGGAGTGCTGTGTTGTCCCAATGCATGCTGCTCCTTGCTTTCAAGACGATAGAGCAATTCTCCGGCCTTCACCCGTTTCCCAACCCGCATATATACCTCAGAGGCAAACGAAGGAATAGGAGCAGAAACTACTGTCTTGTTCTGATAAGCCGTAGTCGCCCTGAGGATAGTCTCATGGGAAATATGGCCATAAATAGCGTGCGTCAAGGTCACTTCCGTAGCCGGTCTGTCCAAAGCTGCATTTTCTATATTGCCTCCGGCACAGGCAGTCAGACAGGCATAAGTCAGCAAAATACACTTTGCTTTCATATACAAGTTGTGTTTAGTGGTTCCAGTAATTGTAGGCAGCAATGACAAGCTGGCGGTTTGTCCGCATCAGCATAACATCCCTTTCCGTCTGTATTTTATTCCGGAGTACTGTAAGGTAATCCAGCACAGATACCTGCCCGGCCTCTATCTCCCGCGCATAATCAGACAGGACACGTTCATATCCTGCAAGTTGCTCCGCCATCACTTTTCTTCTGCGGTCATAGTTGTCCAGTTCAGAAAGGCATTGACGAAGTCTCATGCTGCGTTGGTATTCGGCATGGTCCCGATAGATGCGTATGCTTTGCTGCTGCAGTTCTGCCTGACGCTCTTTCCAATGCTTCTGCTTGCCGTCGAAGAGTGTCCACGTAAATGTCATCCCAGCGCTCCAGCCGAAATGCCTGTGCCATTGCGAGAAACTGCCAGTCTGTATTCCTCCGTCTACAAACAGATTCAGTCGCGGACGATACTGCAGATTGAAAGAGCGCAGCAATGCCACCGTATTCAGGCTATCCAGCCGGAACTGTTCCGTAAACAGGCTTCCATTGTCAAGGGGCAGCCGGAGGTAAAGTCCGGCATCTGTCAGGACAACATCCGTAGTATCGTCGATGCCGCATAGCAGATTCAGTTCCATCAAGTGGGTGTGATATGACTGCAATGATGAGAGACGCATGTCGGCATTCGCTTCACGCTCGACAACAAGCAAGCATAAGTCCGATTGTTTGGTCAATCCATCCTTTGCCAGTCGCCGCACCATGTCTGTCTGCCGTTTGAGCAAGGAATCAATGGAGTCGGCAAAAGCCATTTGTGTCTGGTCAAGCAGGCAGAGCAGGTACTGTTCCGTCACCGCGCGTTCCAATTGGTTCTCTTCCATGCGTATGTTGTTTCGGACAATCTCCATATTTATCCGGGATTGTTCCTGTGCCACCTTGTAAGACGAATATCCCAAAAGAGGTTGTGTCCACGTTGCCCCGACATGCAGATGTCCGCTGCTCTCGCCCAAGTCATAGCCATAATAATCAACGGCATCCTGCTCATTCCATCTGAAAAAGGTCTTCCCACCTTCTCTGACAAGGACTGGTACGAACAGATAATCTCCATTCAACTCCAGCCGTGAACGGGTGTACATTGCTTTCAGTTGCTGGAGTTCTGCCTGCCCGATTTGTAATTGATTGCGATAATCTTTGAGCAACGGGCTATTGGCTTTTGCTGTCTCTATATAATTTGATATGCTTTTAACCGTTTGCTGTCCATATCCGGTAAGACAACCAATAGTAGTGATTGCCAAAGTGATGAATAACCGAATCATATCCGTTCCTGTTTTTGCGACAAAAATAGGCGCGGATATTGATTAAATTTTGAAGAGGCATCTGGGCAGACACAAAATACAAATTCACCAATGGCAAGCATTAATGTGCCAAATCCGAGAGGCATTTCCGCAGATTTTCGATAACTTTGCAAATGATGAGCAAGATTTCGTCCTACATACTGCAATTGGTCATAGACAATGGCTACGCCATAATACCCGGCATTGGCGGTTTCGTTGCCAATCAGGGCACTCCATCCATTGACAAAGCGTCAGGGCACATAGGTTGTCCGACCGTCGATGTCACATTCAGCCGCGAAATGCGGCTCAACGACGGACTGTTGATACAGAAGTTCATGGTCTGTGACGAGATGTCTTACCCCGCGGCAAAGAGAGTGGTGGAAGCTGCCTCAAGCCAAATGTCAGAGCGCTTGAACGAGGGTGCAAATGTCGTTATCGAAGGTATCGGCGTACTCAGCATGGACATGAGGGGTGACATAAGATTTACTGCAGAGCGTCAGTTGCCCAACATGTCTGCATGGGGGCTTGGCGCACTCGATATGCCTCTATTGGTGAATCTTAAAAAGGCGGCCGAAACGGTAGAAACTCAAGGCACGGATGTCCGCCACCACACTCCCCACAGGCTGACCGTATGGAATTATATGCAGTATGCAGCGGCCTGCATCATTGCACTGATTATATACTTTTCATTCTCCGAGCCGATTGACAATTACAGCGTCCGCCGCTATGACAACTATGCCTCGATAGTCCCGACGAGTGCGATAATGGATATGACAGGGACACACGATGAGGTGAAAGTCATAAGTACATCATCTGATGACGAGGCACATATCACCGAGCCACAGCCCGTCAAGGCAAAAGAACCCGCAGTAACAGCCGCGACAAAACATGGAATCGACAACAATGGCCGTTATTGCATAATCGTGGCCAGTCTCCCCGGAGGCACAGACCCTCAACAAACGATAGACAGCTTCGTCGCCAAAGGATTCAAAGGCACATTCGCAGTCAGAGGAGAGGGGAGGACACGCATCTGCATCGCCGCCTATGACACGATGAGTGAAGCAGTGAATATGCTGAGACAAGTGGTCGAAAACCCGGCTTGTACAGATGCATGGATTTTAACAAGACAGGCGGAATGAAGAAAATCAAATGCCCCAAATGTGGAGAATACCTCACATTTGACGCATCGAAATACGATGATGGACAAATCTTGGTCTTCGATTGCCCTGGATGTCATAAGCGGTTCAAAATAAGGATTGGCCGTGACAAACTGCGCGACAAAGACCGCGAGACCGATTTGCGAGAACAGCAACATGAGGCACATTATGGCTATATCATCGTCGTGGAGAATGTTTTTTCCTACAAACAGATATTCCCGCTCAAAATGGGTGACAACCTGATCGGCCGTGCAAATCTGGGAACTGATGTGGACATTGCCATCGAGACCTCAGACCCCAGCATGGACAGGCGTCATTGCTACATCAATGTCAGCCGTGACAAATCAGGACGGCTGACCTATGTCTTGCGAGACAACGACAGCCTCACAGGCACATTCTATATGAATGATTTGCTTGAGCCGCGTGACCGCATCGTCATGAACGATGGTGACGTCTTTACGCTCGGAGCCACTTCTTTGATTTTGCGCTCAGACACCGAGTGACCTATTTACCATACGACCCTATCCACTCTATGGTCGTATGCCATTGCTGTTTCCATTCTATGCTACGGTCAAAAAGGTCGTATGGCAATTTAATATAATTACTGCCACACGGCAACCTATGTGAAATAAAGGTTATATTTGCATGACAGTAAAGACAGGAAGTGTAAAATGAGGAGAAGGATAACAAAATTTCAAGCCGCATGCTTCATCCTGCTATGGGGCGTGTTATTCTTCATAGTCATTACATCCAAGGCAAAAATCGACGGCCCCGTCATCATGTCTTTGCTGATTTCGGCCGCATTGGTTTTCATCCCGGTATATAAATCAATGAAAAAAAAGTAAAAATATAACGACACAAATATATCTGACATGAAAAAAATAATGCTTTTGGGCTCAGGCGAGCTGGGCAAAGAATTTGTAATTGCAGCCAAACGTCTTGGCCAATACGTCATAGCATGCGACTCCTATGACAATGCCCCGGCAATGCAGGTCGCTGACGAACGCGAAGTGTTCAGTATGCTCGACGGCAACAAACTGCGTGATGCAGTCAAAAGACACAAACCGGACTTGATCGTCCCCGAAATCGAAGCTATCCGGACAGAATGTCTGTATGATTTCGAGAAAGAAGGTATCAAAGTCGTGCCGAGTGCCAAAGCAGTCAATTATACGATGAACCGCAAGTCAATCCGTGACCTTGCAGCCAAAGAATTGGGACTCAAGACAGCAAATTATCTCTATGCCAAGACATTTGATGAGTTGGTGGAGGCAGCCGGCCGGATAGGCTTTCCCTGTGTGGTCAAACCTCTGATGTCGTCATCAGGCAAGGGACAGTCATTGGTCAAGACCCCTGAAGACCTGCGTCATGCTTGGGACTACGGATGCCACGGCAGCCGCGGGGACATCATGGAACTTATCGTGGAGGAATTTATCAAGTTTGACAGCGAAATAACCCTTCTCACCGTTACACAGGACAACGGCGAGACACTCTTCTGCCAGCCCATAGGGCATGTCCAGAAGGGTGGGGACTATCGTGAGAGTTTCCAGCCGGCAGCCGTGTCTGACCATGACCTCGAGGAAGCCAAACGCATGGCCAAAATGATTACGGCAGCACTTGGCGGATCAGGCATCTGGGGAGTAGAGTTTTTCCTGAGCCATGAGAACGGCGTCTACTTTTCAGAACTTTCGCCCCGCCCGCACGACACAGGCATGGTGACCATGTCGGGGTCTCAGAACTTCAATGAATTCGAATTACACTGCCGTGCCGTGCTCGGTCTTCCCATCCCCGAAATCAAATGTGAGAAAATGGGAGCAAGCGCAGTGATTCTTTCGCCGATAGTCAAAGACAGCGGATGGCCAGAATATGAGGGCATAGACAAGGTCTGTGCAGCCAAAGACACAGACATACGCATCTTTGGCAAAATGGCCACAAGGCTCAACCGTCGTCTCGGAGTAGTGCTGTGCAACGCACCACTCGGCTCAGACATGGACACATTGAGAGACAAGACAAAAAGACTCGCAGAAACCGTCAAAGTGCATTAAAACGTTCATATCCCACAATGAACTATCCTATAGGAGAGATCGCATCGATACTCTCAAATCACACACGCATCGTCCGTGACGCACAGATAGAGTGGCTATTGACCGATAGCCGCTCTTTGTCTTTCCCTGAAAACTCTCTGTTCTTTGCATTGCACAGCAGCCGCAATGACGGTTCGCGCTATATCGCAGAACTCTGTCGCAAAGGTGTCTGCAATTTCGTGGTCACTGATGACGCAAGAGGACGACAGATAGCCGACGAGCATCTTGATGCCAACTTTATATTTGTCGATGACACACTGTCAGCGTTACAACGTCTGGCAGGACATGTCAGAGAGACATTTGACATACCCGTCATAGCCATCACAGGCAGCAACGGGAAGACGGTTGTAAAAGAGTGGCTGTATCAACTATTGAGCCCTGACCGTCTCATCACACGGTCGCCACGCAGTTATAATTCACAGATCGGTGTCCCACTGTCATTATGGCTGCTCAATGACAAGACTGAGACTGGAATCTTCGAGGCAGGCATTTCAGAACCCGGCGAGATGCAGAGGCTTTGTGCTATGATCAGACCTACCATCGGGCTTGTCACCAACATCGGCGCAGCGCACCAAGAGAACTTCAGCTCCATGCGACAGAAGTGCGAAGAAAAATTGAAACTCTTCGCAGGGTGCAGCGCGCTGGTCTGCAATGCCGACAATGAACTCATAATGGATTGTGCCAAAGAGACTTTGCCCGGCATCAGTCTCATCACATGGTCTGCACGCAATGCTGACAGCTACCTATACATCAAGGAAGTGTCGAAGAGTGAAGACTCATCGACCGTCAGATGCCTCTGCCGTGGCCAAGAGGTGGAATATATGCTGCCGTTCACCGATGATGCATCGTTGGAGAATTCCTATGCATGCTTCGCCTTGTGTGCCTATTTAGGACTCGGTCTGTCAGTCATTGCAGGACGCATGGAAAACCTTGAAGCCGTAGAAATGCGTCTCGAAGTCGTAGACGGTGCTAACAATTGCATATTGATTAACGACAGTTATAATTCCGACCTCTCGTCACTCACGATAGCCTTGAATTTCCTGCAAAGGCGGGATAGGGGAGGCCGGCGCCGCAAGACAGTCATTTTGTCGGACTTAATCGAGAGCGGATACCCCGACGAGGTACTCTATGCACAGGTAGCCGACATCCTAAACAAAAAACAAATCGACAATGTAATAGCAATAGGCAAGGGTGTACATGAATTGTCCCGACTGTATAATGGCAATGTCATTTGTTTTACCACGACGACAGAATTCATCAATTCGCCGCAAATCAACAGGCATGATGAAATCATACTTATAAAAGGTGCGAGGAAGTTTCATTTCGAGCAGATTGCCGAGCGACTCGAATATAAGATTCACAAGACTATCATGGAAATTGACCTCAATGCCGTGATAGCCAATCTCAATCACTATCGTGCGATGCTGAAGCCGGGGACAAAAGTCGTCTGCATGGTCAAGGCAGCAGCCTACGGCAATGGCGCATACGAAATAGCAAGGACGTTGCAGGATCAGAACGTAGACTATCTGGCAGTGGCCGTGGCCGACGAGGGTGTAGAGCTGCGCGAAGCAGGCATCACCATTCCGATAATGGTGATGGATCCCGAAGTATCCACATTCAAGACCATGTTCAGGTATCATCTTGAGCCGGAGGTATATGACTTCAGACTTCTAGACGAATTGATTGCCTCTGCCGGACACGCCGGCATAACCAATTACCCGGTACACATCAAGTTTGACACCGGAATGCACCGCCTTGGCTTCGAGCCCAAAGACTTGCCGGACTTGGTATGCCGCTTCGAATCCCAATCGGCATTGATGCCAAGGTCCATGTTCTCACATTTTGCAGGGAGTGACGAGGCACGCTTGGATGATTTCACGTACAGGCAGGAAGCCATGTTTGTGTCAATGACAAGCGAATTTCAAAGCCACTTCAAGCATAAGATTATCAGACACATCTGCAACACTGCCGGAATTGAGCGTTTCCCGCAATACCACTTTGATATGGTGCGTCTGGGACTTGGCTTGTATGGCATCAACCCAACGGACAACAGCATAATAAACAACGTAAGCTCGCTGATTACCACCATATTGCAAATACGCGACATACAGCCCGGTGAAACTGTGGGCTATGGCAGACGAGGCACGATAGACCGCCCGGCACGCATAGCGACCATTCCAATCGGCTATGCAGACGGACTCAACAGGCATCTGGGCAATCGCGTGGGATATTGTCTTGTCAATGGACAGCAGGCGGCATACGTCGGAAATATCTGTATGGATGCTTGTATGATTGATGTGACAGGAATCGACTGCAAGGAAGGTGACAAAGTCGAAATCTTTGGCAAGCATCTGCCTGTGACTGTTTTAGCTGATTTGCTTGGCACAATACCTTATGAGATTCTGACACTAATATCCAATCGTGTCAAGAGAATCTACTTCCATGACTGAGCAATTGCCGGCATCTTCTGCCGGCAATTGTTTCCCTTCATTCATATATCATAGCTCCTGAATATTGGCCGGGGTAGCCCCAGTGCCACATTCCATATCACTAATTAAACATAATATGGATTATAGTAAAATGGAGGCATGATTTTATACACGTGACTTCTTGAATATGATGATTGCCATTGAGGCCATTGTCATAGCATGCAGCCATGACACGATTTGGGTATGATGGTATGTATAAAAAGGTCAGACCCTAA
>DWUP01000175.1 GCA_020012075.1 Candidatus Avibacteroides avistercoris | reverse complement strand
TTATCAACGAGGACGGCACGATGGCACGCCTGCCGCAACTGCGCGAGGTGGCAAACCGCTTCGGCTTGAAAATCATAGCTATCAAAGACCTCATTGCCTACCGCCTGCGTACCGAGAGTACGGTCGTCAAGGGTGTGGAAGTCGATATGCCGACGGCATACGGACATTTCCGCCTCATCCCCTTCATGCAGAAATCCAACGGGCTGGAGCATGTGGCCATATTCAAGGGCGACTGGGGGCAGGACGAACCGGTGCTGGTGCGCGTACACTCGTCATGTGCCACGGGCGACATATTCGGCTCGATGCGGTGTGACTGCGGCGAACAGCTCCACAAGGCGATGGAGATGATCGAAAAGGCTGGGAAAGGTGTCGTCGTCTATCTGAACCAAGAGGGGCGTGGCATCGGCCTGATGGAAAAGATGAAGGCTTACAAATTGCAGGAGGAAGGCATGGACACCGTCGATGCCAACCTCTGTCTGGGCCACAAGGTAGATGAACGCGACTATGGAGTCGGAGCACAAATCTTGCGCAGCCTCGGGATAGGCAAGATGAGGCTGATGACCAACAATCCCGTCAAGCGGGTGGGCCTCGAGGCATACGGATTGGAAATAGCAGAAATAGTGCCGCTCGAGACCACTCCCAACCCCTATAACGAGCGTTACCTGCGCACGAAACAGGAGCGCATGGGGCATCAGTTGCATATCAATAAATAAACATAATTATATAACTATGGAAACTAATTTTCTCGAAAGCCGGGTGCTGGATTCCGCTGTGATGAAGGCATTGTTCCGCAAGACTTACATCTGGATGACGATGGCCCTGCTCATCACGGCCTTGTCGGCATTGATTACTGCCAAAAGTCCTGCACTCCTCAGCCTTGTGTATGGGTCAAGGTTTGGTGTGTGGGTGCTTGTCATAGCCACGTTTGCACTGGTGTTTATCCTTTCGTCCCGCATCCTCAAGATGTCTATGGTCACGGCGACGCTGATGTTTATAGCCTATTCCATACTCAATGGGGTGATGCTGTCGTCGATATTCCTTGTCTATGACCTCGGGGTGATATACCGCGTGTTCTTTATCACGGCCGCGACCTTTGCGGCGACGAGTCTTTACGGCTATTTCACCAAGACCGACCTGAGCAAGATAGGCAACATCCTCATCATGGCTCTCATCGGGCTGATCATCGCCACGCTTGTCAATCTCTTCGTGCAGAGTACGATGCTCGAGATGATACTCAGCTATGCGGGCGTGATCATCTTTGTCGGCCTCACTGCATGGGATACGCAGACCCTCAAGAGGCTGTACCTCGATGCCGGCGCGCTTGGCGATTCGGCGCTCAAGATAGCATTGCTCGGCGCATTGACCCTCTATCTTGACTTCATCAACCTGTTCCTTTATCTGCTTAGGATATTCGGGGCAAGCAAAGACTGACCGTTGGCGTGGCTGTGGCTTCGCAGCCCGTCATCGATGGCATGGATCCGCGGCACAGATTTTGTGTACCGCGGGTTTTCTTTTGTCAGCCCTTGGTGCCGTGGCATACGACCATTTGTGCCTTGGCATCTGACCCTGAGTGTTGCGGGGTCGTATGCTATTCGCGTGGCATTGTATGAAAAAAAGGCGGAGCTTGCGCCCCGCCTTGCTTTTGTCCGTTGCCACCTCGTTATTCGGCTTTAATCAGCAACCATGCCCCTTGGAAGTCCTTGTTGTCGGGGTATCTGCTTTTCAGTTCCTCTCTTGATGCAGTGGCTTCCTCGCGTGTGGGGAATGATGCGGTTATGACCCTGTACATTGCGATTTCGGGGTTGAAAACGACGAGGGCTTTGTAGCCTGCATCGATCATGCGGTCGCGCAGCGACTCGGCATTGGTCTTTAGCCCGAAGCTGCCGCACACTACGCTGTACTTGTTGAGCGTGCCGTCGCCCACCACTTCTACCTTTTCATGTCTGTCGGCGGGTGCAGGGGTCGTGACGACGGGTTGTTGCACCGGTTCAGTCACTTGTTCGGGTTCGGTGGTCTCGACGATTGTCACGTCGGTGTCTTTGTTGAGCTCGGCTTCGGCCAGCTCTTGTTGTTTTGCCTTCTCGTATGCTTTCTTATATGCACTCTCGCTCGATTTGCAAGAGGTCATTGCGAGGACTGCACACAGTGCGGCGCAGAGATAGATGGTCTTTTTCATTTCTTGTTGTTATTTGTCGTTTTGTTTAATGTTTCGTCATGTACATCGTCGTGTCTCCGCGCTCCAGCACGAGTGCCGATGATGTCAGCGACTGTATCCTGAAGCGGTGCTTCAGCGAGCCCCAGCCGAAGTAGCGGTCAAACAGTGGCCGCCACACCTCGTGCATGGAGGTCTCGTCGCTGAATTGCAGCTCGATGGAGTCGCCCGTCAGGCTGTATGCGCCGTTGAGGGCGATGTAGTCCGGGTGTCCGCCGTATGCGAAGATAGCCGACATGCTGCCTTTCATGAAGTTGATGAAGACGCTGTCGATGTCACGCGTTGTCCCGTCGGCAAATTCGTAGCGCTCGAACTTCCAGTTTTGCCGTAGCTGGTGGTCGGTTGATTTGTCGCACGATGTCATTGCCGCCGTTGCCAGAAGGCATGACAGCAGTCCTATTACAATATTGGTGGTGAAGTGACTATTCATGACATTCATCTCCGATGGTGGCAAAAGTACGATATTTTTAGATAAGTCGGTTTGATACACCTTATTAATTGGTCTGTTGCCGAATTAATCTCCTGCGGTGTAATGTTAAATTAAGTATCTCCTCGCATTACCCTGAATCTGATATATGAATGATGTGCAATATGGCTGCCTAAAAGATTGTCCCGGACTTTGTTTTGGTCAAATTATGCGTATATTTGCAACCGACCTTAACAACTGATTATTAAATTATTTATTATCTGCGAAATGAAGAGAAACCTACTGCTTTTATCTTTTTTTCTGATAGGGACTGCACCAATGGCTTTTTCTCAAGTCTTGGAGACATACTATACTCAGGATTTCTGGGATGGGTTCACCCGCAATGAGATGAATCGCGAGGACTATGACTATGGGACTATCGTCAGCGACTATTATAGTCTCGAGGCTCCGTTTGCCGTGGCCAGCGGCTCGACCAGCAAGGGATGGGTGATGTTCAACCGTGCATCGAGTGACATGTGCGCCGTCACTCCTACCAAGTATACCGACGGCCGTGCGAGCGACTCATGGCTTGCGACACCTGCCATAGAGTTGCCCGACGTAGACAATCTGGCATTCGTCTGGGACGCGCGTTCCTATCGCTCCGAGGAGCCTGACGGCTATGAAATCTGCGTTTCGACTACGGGAAACAGCAAGGCAGACTTCACCGACGAGCCGATAGCTGTCATTGACTATGAGGAGGGCGAGTGGACCACACGCTATGCGTCGCTTGACGCCTATCGCGGACAGACGGTCTATATCGCCATGCATAGCAACACTGCCGGCTTTATGCTGATGGCAGACAACTTCGAGGTGTCGCGCCTCGAGCAGATGGCTGATGCCATCACCCTCGAAGACCTGACCCCGCAAATCATGGAGGAAGGCGAAGACCAATTGACCATCGAGGGCAGGGTAGTGACCGAGTTTGGTTCTATCATCACGTCGGCACATCTCAGTCTCACCTATGATGGCGGTGAATATGAGGGCGAGGTTACTTCATTCGCTCCTGCGTCTGACGGCTCTCTGACATTCCGTCAGACGTTGCCTGTCACTGTGCCTTCCGGAGGCTCATTGGCTTATTCCTATACCCTGACGTCAGGTGACATGAGTGACAGCTGCAGTGGCGAAGTCTATAATCCCGCACCGTCAGACTATGAGCGCCGGGTGGTCATCGAGGAACGCACCGGCACATGGTGCCAATACTGCATCCGTGGCTTGGCTGCCATCGATGCCTGCCGTGAGCGCTTCCCTGACAATTATATAGGTATAGCGGTCCACAATCAGGACATAATGGCCGACTATTACTATGATGGCGCTATTGCCCAATTCTGTGATCCGGGCTATCCGGCAGCCGTGTGCAACCGTGTGACACGTGTGTCACCTTTTCCCGACACATTCATCTCTGCCATTCAGACTATCTTGTTTGACCGTGTCGTCGCGGATGTCAATGTCCGTGCAGAGTGGGCAAATGTCGCACGCACACAGGTGGATGTCAATGTCTATACCAACTTCTCTTTCGATGCTACGCAAGCCGACTTCAACGTCGCTCTGGTGCTCGTCGAGCAGGATGTCTACCGTCCCGGTGACAGCAACTATAATCAGCGCAACGGCTATGCTTATG
>DWUP01000174.1 GCA_020012075.1 Candidatus Avibacteroides avistercoris | reverse complement strand
ATCGTCGGCAGCGTCAGATGTGTATAAGAGACAGTCTCGGGACTGTCATTGCGCGTGGACAAAGCATGCATTGCGTTGAAGCCTCCCACGCCTGCCTCTGAGACTGCAGCCTCGGCCCCGCCTGCCAATATCACATTGGCCTTGCCCAAACGGATGTAATTGAATGCATCCGAAATGGCATTTGACGAAGAAGCGCAGGCTGACGTCGTCGTGAAATTGGGACCTCTGAAGCCATATATGATGGAAATCTGTCCGGCTGCGATGTCCGCAATCATTTTGGGGATGAAGAATGGATTGAAACGCGGACCTTTCTCTATGTTGCAATAATAACTGCCGACCTCCTGCTCGAATGTATGGATGCCGCCGATGCCGACTCCATATATTACGCCTATCTTGTCGAGGTTTTCGTGTGCGACATCCAGGCCTGAGTCTTCGACTGCCTGCTTGGCTGCCGTCACGGCATATTGGGTATAGAGATCCATCTTTCGCGCCTCTTTGCGGTCGATATAATCCGACACATTGAAGTCCTTGACCTCGCAGGCGAATTGTGTCTTAAACAAAGATGCGTTGAAATGAGTGATAGGGGCGGCACCGCTCTTGCCTGCCAACAGGTTGTTCCAAGTTTCTTCAACCGTGTTGCCGACAGGAGTCAAGGCGCCAAGGCCTGTCACTACGACTCTTTTCAATTCCATTAGCTATCGCAGGATTGATTACTTCAAGTTGTTTTCGATGTAAGTAATTGCATCACCTACGGTTTTGATGCCTTCTGCCTGATCGTCAGGAATTGAAATGCCGAATTCCTTCTCAAATTCCATGATCAATTCTACTGTGTCCAGAGAGTCAGCACCGAGATCATTGATGAAGTTTGCTTCGGGTTTTACTTCTGACTCTTCAACACCGAGCTTGTCAACGATGATTGCTTTTACTTTTGATTCGATTTCTGACATAATCTTTGATTTTAAGTGAATAATTAAATTAATTCTTGAATTTGTTGCAAAGGAATGAATATTTATCTTTATGGCCAAATATTTCACTCACTAAAATGCCGATTAATGCACATTTTTCAGCAAGATGTGCATCACAGCACACTTGGGGACGGGTCACGAGACACCGGACTGCGGCTGCGGCGCAATGCTACGGCACATAAGACACAAGGCTATGCAATCAAGACATCACACAGCGACAGCATTTACTCACCGGGCTAATGGGAAAAACATCAGATGCAAACGGCGGTGGCACACCGTGCCATGGGCAAAAACACTGCTTGCCATCGTCATGGCATTGCTTGCCGCCACGACCCGCGTCACGGCCGGCGACGTCGTGCCGGGGGCATACCGCACCGCAGAATATGTGCCGCTGCTCAAAGGCAAGAGAGTGGCTGTCCTTGCCAACCAGACTTCGATGATCGGACACACCCACCTCATCGACTCACTCCACAGCCTCGGCATCAACATCACTGCCATACTTGCCGCCGAACACGGTTTCCGCGGGGACAAAAGTGCAGGAGAAAAAATCTCTGACTCGGTGGACAGACGCACGGGAATCAGAATCATATCGCTTTATGGCAACGGCAGCAAAGATGCCATCGACCGGACACTCAAGTCATGTGACATGGTGGTCATCGACATACAGGACGTGGGCACCCGTTTTTATACCTATTATATAACGATGCTCCGGCTGATGAACAAATGTGCCGCCTACGGCCGCATGTTGATGATACTCGACCGCCCCAACCCGACAGGGCACTATGTGGACGGCCCGATCCTCGACATGAAGCACAAGTCGGGAGTCGGCGCGCTGCCCATACCGGTCGTCCATGGCATGACACTCGGTGAACTGGCCGGGATGATCAATGGCGAGGGATGGCTCGACGGAGGCAGAAGATGCAAAATCAACGTCATAAAATGTGACGGATACACCCACGGCACGCCTTACACCCTGCCCATACCGCCGTCGCCCAACCTGAAAGACATGACAGCCATCTACCTTTATCCGTCGCTGTGCTACTTCGAGGGGACACCTGTCAGTGTAGGGCGAGGCACAGACAAGCCTTTTAAGATTTTTGGCCACCCGCAGATGAAAGGTGATTATACATTCACTCCGCATGAGACGGCCGCAGCCCACAATCCGCCTTGCGAAGGCAGGCTGTGCCACGGATATGACCTGTCAGGGACACCTGACAGAGAACTGCGTGCCAAGAAGATTGACCTCACTTACATCATCACAGCCTATCGCGAGTCGGGACTTGGAGACAAGTTTTTCACCCCGTTCTTCGAGAAACTGATAGGTGTAGACTATGTCAGGCAGATGATCAAGGACGGATGCGATGCCGCACAAATCAGCCAAATGTGGCAGGACGATGTCCGCAGGTTCAAAGATGCACGCCGCCCCTACCTGCTGTATGCAGAGTGACGCCACACGCAGACGCCGGCACACAGGGTGATCAGACAGACGACCGCCATCCATTTTGCCGATTGGCACAGATGGATGGCGGATTTTTCTTGACCACATTGCATGCCGGGCAATGGGCACGTGCGTTCACGCCGAGTGAAAGACGGGATGACAGTCATCCTCATAGAGGGCATCTATTATGCCATCGGCCAGACCAATGACAGGCACATAGATGTCTTCCACGCCGAGCAGCCCTGCAATGGCGAGGAATATCTCGGCAGCCGGCACGATGACATCGGCACGGTCACTCTTGAGGGAGAAACGCTCCATCCTCTCCTCGACTGACAATGGCAGCAGTTCGTCATAGAGAGCGCGCAGGGTCGAGACTTTAAACGACAGATTCTGTTTGTTCTTCTCAGGTGCAAGGCGATAGAGCTTATTGATATTGCCACCGCTGCCTATTATCCCGACGCCGGCATGCACCTTTGCCAGTTCAGCCATGTCAGACTTGAGCCTCTGCCATTCTTCGGGCTTGACGACACCGCAGAGTGTCCTCACCGTACCTATATTATATGAGCGGCTGAACAGCAGCTTGCCGTTGGCAAGGAAATTGACCTCTGTGCTGCCGCCACCGACATCCACATAGACATAGTTGCCGTCACGGTCGCCGAGACATTCGACATGGTTGTTGTAGACCATCTGTGCTTCCTCCTGCCCGTCGATTATCTCTATTTTGATGCCTGCCGACTTTTCGATGCGTTTGATTATCTCAGGTCCGTTTTTGGTGTCACGCATCGCCGATGTCGCACAAGCCCTGTAGGTCTCGACATCGAATATTTTCATCAGATTCTGGTAGCATTTCATCAGCCTTATCATATTCCGCTCTTTCTTGGGCGAAATCTTTCCGCTGCTGAAGACGTCAAATCCCAGCCGCAACGGGACACGCAGGAGCATCAACTTGGCGGACTTCACCGTGCCGTCGTCGAGCGGTTTCATTTGTTTGATGAGGAGGCGTGCGGCGTTTGACCCGATGTCGATTGCCGCGTATGTCTTGGCTTTTGCTTTGCCTTTCTTTGTTCTGATATGCATGGTCGTTCAGTCTGCCGTGGTCAAACTTTCCTTTTCGTTCTCTGCCAGATAGTCCATATAGAGTGCTTCCTGCGAACGGAACGCTTTGCCCTCATGCGGCTTGAGCCTGTTGGCGCCCGTGCCGTCCACGATGCGCCCCTGTGACGTGTCGTTCAAGCCATAGTCCACGATGCGGCGCAGCTCGTTCTTGAGGTCGGGGTCATAGACTGGTGAGACGACCTCGACGCGGTTGTCGAGGTTGCGCGGCATCCAGTCGGCCGAACCAATGAACATTTTCTCCTCGCCGCCCGCACAGAAGATGTAGATGCGCGAATGCTCCAGATAGCGGTCTATGATGCCGCTGATGCGAATGTTGCTGCTCACGCCCGGGATGCCCGGCATCAGCGAGCAGTTGCCCCTGACCAGCAGGTCGATGTCCACGCCGGCCGACGAGGCTTCATAGAGTTTTTTGACTATTACGGGGTCGGTAATGTGATTGATCTTCACTTTTATATAAGCCGGCTTGCCGAGGCGTTTGTTTTTTATCTCATTGTTGATGAGTGCGACAAACTTGCTCTTCATCTCATTGGGTGACACCAGCAGCTCTTTGAACTTGACCTGTGTGTAGGGGTACTCGATGAACGAGAAGACTGAATCAACATCTTTGACTATGCTGCGGCGTGCCGTCATCAGGAGAAAGTCTGTATAGGTGCGGGCATTGCCTTCGTGGAAGTTGCCTGTACCCACGCAGGCGATGTCGGGGCCGTTGCGCATCTCGATATGCGCTATTTTCGAGTGCACCTTGAGTCCTTCGACACCGAAGATGACTTTGATGCCTGCGTCCTGCATCTTCTTGGACCAACTGATGTTTGACGCTTCGTCGAAGCGTGCGAGCAGCTCGATCACGACGGTCACTTTCTTCCCGTTGCGCGCGGCGCCCATCAGTGCGCGCACCACCTTCGAGTCTTTGGCAAGGCGGTAGAGCGAGATTTTGATGGCACGCACGTTCTTACTCACGGCTGCCTCTTGGAGGACGCGGACGAATGTGTCGAAGCTGTGGTAGGGGACATGGATGAAACGGTCGCGGTGCTGTATCTTTTCCAGCAAACTCTCTGGGCCGTCGAGGCTCCTGCGCACTATCTGAGGCCATGCGGGATATTTCAAATCCTTGCGTCCGCAGTCGGGCAGCTTCATGAAGTCCTTGTGGTTCTGGTAGCGGCCACTGCTCAGCACGGTGTCGAGTTTGTCCAGATCGAGCTTGCCGATTACACGTTTGAGCAAGTCTTTAGGCATGTCGGCGTCATAGATGACCCGCAGCGGCTCGCCGCGCTTGCGGCTCTTGACGCCGCGTGAAATCTTCTGCAGCGTGCCGGCACGGAGGTCGTTGTCGATTTCCATCTCGGCATCTCGGGTGAACTTGAATGTGTAGCCCTCGAAGTCGGTGTAGCCCAGCCCTTCGAATACGATGGGGAAGCAGCAACGGACCACATCATCGAGATACATCAGGCAGTTGTGCCCCTCCTCGCCCGGGATGACTACGAAGCGGCCTGTGACCTCGACGGGCAATTCGAAGAAGGCATATTCGAATGTGTTGCCTGCTCCCTGCCTGTGCATCTTGACCGCCATGTATATGTCTTCGTCTGTCTCACGGTCGAGCAGCTTGACTGACGAGAAGAGCACCGGGGTAATGAAGCCGTTGAGCCGCTCGCGATAGTATGCATGGATGAAAGCCAGCTGGCTCTCTGTCGCATCCTCGCTCTTGACGATGTGTATGTTTTGGGCTTCCAGTTCTTCCGTCAGTTCGCGGACGGCGGCGGAAAACTCCTTGGCATACTCGGCATTGAGCTTGCCGAGTTGCTTCAACAGCTTCTTTGCACTCTCGCTCTCGCGCTGCGCCGACTTGCCTGTGCACTCGGCTATGCGGCTCTGGGTGGCCACACGCACTCTGAAAAACTCGTCGAGGTTGTTTGAATAGATACCGAGGAAGCTCATCCGCTCGAGCAATGGCACATCGTGGCGCATGGCTTCCTGCAATATGCGCCGGTTGAAATACATCCAACTGATGTCTCTCTCGATGTAAAATTCATTTTTCTTAGCTGCCATCTGTCTGTCAGTGTTTGATTTGGGTTGGCCGTATGCCTTTTGTTAGCGGCACAAGCGAGGCAAGCGGCCGTAGCGGCGCGCCTCACCGGCACTTTTTACAAAAATAGGAAATAAATGTTCTCCCGGCATACCGCGCCATGCAATAAAATATTGCCGCGCCGCGCTTTGCAACATTTTTGTAACGCCGCTGCAACATGCACCGACAGCATCCCACCACAAACGCGGGGGCATCCTATGCCAATGGCCGTGACATCCGCCCCCGCAGGCGAAACTTAGACTGCAAATATATAGACGTTAGGCTAAAAATATATAGACGTTAGGCTGCAAATACATATTTGCAGCCTAAGTTTTGCCGGCGGCACCGTATGCCGGGACGGATGACATACGGTGCCACGGCGAAAGGCGTCTGATACCGCGCCGTCAGTCATCAGGTGTCACTGCGCAGGCGATGCGTCGCCGGGCAGCGTGAGGCTGACGAAATAGTCGCTGAGGCGCGTCTCTTCGCCGAGTCCCATCTTCTTTTTCAGCCTGTAGCGTGCCTGTATGACGGCCTTGGCCTGCACGAGGAGTATCTGTGCTATCTGTTTGTTGCTCAGCCCTATGCGTATATAGGCGCAGAGACGCAGTTCGTTGTCGGTCAGACGGGGGTACTTCGCTTTCAGAAACGAGAAGAAGTGCGGGTGGACTCCCTCGAAGTGCAGCTTGAATGAATCCCAGCTTTCGTCTTCCTTGATCGAGGACACGAGTTCCGACTTTATGTCACCGATATCGACATGATAATTCTTGTGGATGTTTTCCATCTCGCGTATGGCCTTGCGCAGCGATTCATTCTTCTTCATCAGCAGCATGGCATTGGACGACAGTTCGCGGTTTTTGCTCTCGACCAGCTGCATCTCATGATTGAGCTGCGCTATGTACTGCCTGTCACGCTCCATCTGCCGCCTTTGTTCGGCCTGCATCTTGCGCTTGAGCAGGCATATCACATAGACCGAAGCCGCCAGCAGACCGAGCAATGACAAGCCGACGACAAGGAATGCACGCGAGCGTGTGGCCTCTTTGTCCTGTTCGATCAGGGCATTGATGCGTATCTTTTCGATTTCCTGCTTCAGATTCACGGTCCTCACATCGGCCAGCACTCCGTCGCCCCTTGCATTCTCACGCGTGTCATAGTAGAGCGTCTGGTAATGATAGGCACTGTCCCAATCGCGGCGGGCAGCATTGACAGACGCGAGGAGCTTGTAGACCCCCTCGCGGCCACGCGCCGTGCGCATCCCGTAGGACAGACGGCGGGCAGCCCGGGCATAATGGTCGGCACTGTCGGGCAGGCCCATGTCGATGAATGCCCACCCCTTGTTGAGCAGCGACGAGAGGTACAACTGGCTGTCGCCCGTGACCTCGGCCAGGCGATAGGCGGCATCAGAGTACTTGAAGAGGCTGTCAGGGTCGGACAAATATGGGAGATAGGCCGTCAGAAACACCACCCTCTGGGCCGTAGACATGCCCGCCGAGTCAAGCCGGGACACTTCGTGCAAGATGTCATAAGCCTTGCCGGAGTCACCGGCACGCTCATAGATGCTCGCGAGCAGCATCTGAGCATCGAGCCTCAACCCGTCACCATGCACCCGTGCAAAGAGCGAATCGGCCGCCACGGCATTGGCCTCGGCCTCGGCATATTCGCCAAGCAACAGGAATATATAAGATATGTTGTAATGGGTATAGCCGAGGAGGCGCTCGTCGCCCACGGCCTCAAACTCTGCCGCCGCTGACATATAAAGCCGGTAGGCATCTGCATAGTCTGCCTGCTTGGACAATATGACCGCCTGCTGCATCATAAACCGTGCACGGTCGTATGGATGCCTGTCGCCGACAAGGTGCAAAGCCTCGTCGAGCAAGGAGTCGGCGACGGCCGGCTCAAGCCCGGGACCGAAGCACACTCGCCAGTATATGGCACGCGCCTGCATGACATCGTCGCCGGGATGGAGTGCCGCGACCGACTGCATCCGGGACAAAATGTCACGAGGATTGACATCACGCTGCTCACCACGCGACCATCCATCTGCGAGAAGCGTCAATCTGTCAAAATCTTCGCCGATTGGCTTCCAAAATGAATTATTGGCGGCCAAACATGACAAAGTGAGGTGGACGAGAAGGATAAATATTGAAAATATGCGCTTCATTTGGCAAATCTATAAATTTGTAGATACTTTGTAGATGTATCACGTCATAAAAATCATATCATCATCCCTAAATTGCACTGGAATTCTAATTACCACAAATTATGAAGAGACTACTACAGCTGACAGCTTGCTCGTTCCTCTTATTGGCATTGGGGGTGACAAGCGCAAGATCCCAACAACAGGTCCCTTACTCCATCGACTTCTCGACGGATGATTATTCGGAATGGACCGTAGTAGACAACAGTGCCTCTCCGGGGACTACATGGTCGTTCATGGAGCGGGGCGGCTACAATCAAGGGAAGTACTATCCTTGCTTCAAATTGAACATGGACTACTCCTCGGATTGCGACGACTACCTTATTTCTCCTGCGCTCGAATTAAAGGCAGGCATCAATTACACCATCTCTACCATAACATGCAGTGACATGGCGGGCAACGGCCTGCAAGTGTCACTGGCTCTCGGGACTTCGGCAAGTGACGTGTCCACATTCGCGACAATAGCCGAATTGTCCATCGAGGAAAGCGTATTCAACAACACGGATGCCGACTACACGCCGCTCAGTGTCGATGAAGACGGCATATATTATATAGCATTCCATGCCACAAGCCCGGTGTTCAACTCATCGACACTGGTCTTCAACTTCAGCATAACAGGTGAAGGCGGAGGCACGACAGACCCGGACGACCCGGTCGTCATAACCCCGCCATACGACATCGACCTCAGAGAAAGTGACGAAGGCTGGTCGGCCGCTGACAACAACGGCGACGGGACGACATGGACCTATACGAACGGATGGGGCGTCTCGATGAATCCTGTGCTGACCATCCAGCACAATGACGACTATGTCTCACCATCGGTCGTCCTGCAAGGCGGGCACACCTATAATATAACGGCCAATGTCACAGTGCAGGGCACACCCAACGAGAATGACAATGTACAGCTCCTGCAGAAAGCCGAGGAGGATGCATCCTATACATACCTCGGCTCGGCCTCGCTCGACGCCCTCGGCGACAACCTGCAATCATTCTACTTCGTGCCAAGCCACGACGGGACATATCGTTTCGCACTGCGCAACACCTCGACAACGGGCGGCAACGTGCTGGCGATATACACTTTCGGCATCACCGAGACCGCAAGCCTCCCGACAGAAGAAGAAGTAATATATGAGACAGACTTCACCGGCCTTTCGCCTCTGTCAGGGTGGGCAATCGACAATGCCAACGACGACGGGGTCACATGGTCGCTCATCGACGGACTCGACGGCGTGACCTACAACGGCAACATTGCTGCCGGCGCAGCCGACGACTGGCTCATTTCACCGGCCGTAAACATAGTCGAAGGCACCGACTATATAATCGAATACACATTCCACCAGACGGGAGCTTTTGACCCCGACGTTGTAGACGTCCTCTGCGGGGAGACCCAGAACACAGCCTCACTGACTGACCGCATCGCATCAGAAACCATCGACATGGGGAGCGGAGACTTCACAGAGAGCAGACGCTTCACTGCCGACAGGACAGGCAACATGTATGTAGGTTTTCACCTCACGACTTCGACCGCCAACGGCACCCTTTCGCTCACCGGCGTAAGAATCCGCTCGGTCGCCAAGGCAGTGCCACAACCCGTCACAAACCTTGACGTGACGTCTGACCTCGACATGCAAACGGTGACTATCCTATGGACCAACCCGACACTCGACACCAATGGCACACAAATCAATGAAGACCTGTCAATCAACATCACTGAAAACGGGTCGCTCATACACACACTGACCGGACGCGAAGCGGGAGCAGACGAGACATATACATTCTCGCCCACCATACCGTTCACCGGCAACGTAACCTACGCCGTAGCCGCACTGATCGGCAGCAATGCTTCAGAGCCTGTGCAGCAGACCATCTGCCTCGACGACGCGCATGGCGACACGATATTGGTCAGAGACTACACCTTCAGCAGCACCGAAGACTTTGACCAATGGGTAATCGAAGACTGGAACGGCGGACGGACTTGGGAATACGAGCAGTATATCTACCAGTTGAGCATCCCCATGACAAGCACATCAAACAATGACTGGGCCATAACACCGGGTGCTGAGTTAGAGACAGGGACACGATATGTACTGACATACGAGTTGAGGAGCACACTCAACTATGGTGCAGACCTCGACGTGACCGTCGGCAATGCCCAGACAGCCGACGCACAGACCACAGTGCTCGAATCATACGACGACCTGATGCAAAACGGATTCGGCTATTACGCCACGAAGCAATTTAGCGTAGCCGATGACGGGACATACTACTTCGGTTTCCATGCCGGGAATGTAGAAAACGGCTTATCCCTCAGGAATGTCAAACTGATGCGCATCGGTGAATATGGCGAGACAGTCGTGATAAGCGAGTGGCCCTATGACGAGAATTTCGATGAAAGCCTCGGGATGCCTGACGGCTGGACGACCGGCGGAAGCAGCGAAGATGTGCTGTTCAGAGTAGTTGATCCTTCAGACATGGCAGGCCAATCGCATCATGAAGCACATTCTGCTCCCAACGCCCTTGCAGCTCCGTCCATTGATGCGGGCAACAGTGCCTACACATTCACCCCGGCATTTGCTGTGGAGGGTGGCATGAGCTACGAAGTCCGCTTCTGGCTGCTGATGCCCGCCGACAACGGCACGGCACAGTCGCTACGAATCTATGCCCTCGACGAACCCAATGCAGCTTTGGCAGCAGGGACACCGCTACACGAAGTGAGTGGACAGGACATTGCCGCATGGACAGAACAAAGTTTCACTTATTATAGTGAAGAAGGTGGTGAAACATATTTCATGATATCGGTCAGCCGCGAGACAGGTTGCAATGAGATAATCGCCATCGATGACTTCAGTTTCGACGCATACACACCTGATGCCGGACCGTCAGCACCCATAGGCTTGCGGGGCGGCACGGCTTATCCATCCTCATTGATTCTCAACTGGAATTACCCGAGTACCGATGTCGATGGCCGGCAACTGCCACCCAACACCAATGTGACAGTGCGTTTCTACGACAACGGCAGCTACATCGGCGAACAGACAGGCACAGCAGGCAGCTTCGGCTCACTGACATACGACTATGGCTACGGCAATCCAGACTTTGCCGGCCAATTGATCATAAAAGGACAGTCTTACATTGCCGACATTGCCGGCAGATCTGCCAACTGCATAGTCACTGTGTCAAGCATCGCTGACGGCTTGCTGCGTGAGACAACATACGACAGCGACGAACTGGCAATGGCCGAATGGACCATCGTGGACGGGGACAATGACGGACGCACATGGACATTCGTGGGTGACACAATAGCCGTGACCGATGGCAGTGATGAATGGTTGTTCTCACACCCCCTCGACTTCAGGCAGGACTACACCTATTATGTGACCTGTGACATAGAGACCGGCGAAGGCAACATGGCAGACATCTCGTTCTCACTCGCCGACGGCGAAAGCAGTGATGCAGTATTCGAGACGTTCGCGACATACGAAAACCTCGAATTGGCCGACTATGAGACCCTCGAACTCGGCAGGGCATTCACAGTGACAAGTGACGGCGTGCGTCTGGCAATCAATGCCGAATGCAATACGGGAAGCGTCAGGATTAAAAACATCAAGATTTATCATATATTCAGCGCCAGCGAACCCGAAGCTGTACCCTATACCCAAGACTTCGAAGACAGGACAAATGTAGACAACGTGGGTATGCCATTCAAATGGGGACGCCGCACGACGACCGCCAACTTGTTTACCATTACCGACATGTCAGGCAGCAATCCACAGGCACATTCCGGCCAATATGCCGCAGTAGCCGGTGAATCGAGCAACATCGGGCGTACCGAGACACTCTACACCCCCTACTTCTCACTCGACTTGGGCGGTATATACGAGATAAGCTACTGGCTATACATGCCCGGCAACGCAGGCAGCTATACCTATGGCAACGTCCTGCTGTCGCCTACACAGAATGACGAAGGATATGAATTGCCCGTCATCGACATAATGGATGCGCCATTGGACGAATGGACAAAGATGACATTCAGCTATACAAACGAAGTCGAGGACACACCACTCTGCTTCTGGTTCTATTTCGTAGCTGAGAATGCCAATGCAGGTATGATCGCCATAGACGATTTCAGCATAGTCAAGACAGGTCAAGTAGGCATCAGCGAGACTGAAGACGAAACGCATGAAGCTGCTTACTTCATCAATCAGACATCTACGCTCATCATCAGCGACGGATACAGCGAAGTCACAATCTATGGCACTGACGGAACAGTTGTCGCACACACTACGTCTGCCACCGGCGACCTCAACCTTTCCCATCTGGCTGACGGAGTTTATGTAGTCATGCTGCAAGGCAACGACAAGCCGGCAACAACCATAAAAATCGTGAAGTAAAACGTAATATCTGACTCAAGCCGCCCTGAGAATGTCAGGGCGGCTCTCAAACAAAGACAACAGACATGGCAAAACCTAACTGCATAATGAGAATCAACATGCTGCTATCGCTCACGCTGGCATCGACGGCAATATTCGCACAAGCGACCAACGAGCGCATCAGCATGGAAGGTGTGGATGTGATGGCATCAATCACATTCGGAGAGGAAAATGAAATAGGCGAAAACATGGTGGGCATATATGAATTGCCATACAGCAACAGCTACAGGCCGCTGACAAGTACACCGCTGATAAGCGGATTCTTTGCCGGAGGCTCTACTTATCACGATGGCAAGATTTACTGCAACCGTTATGATGACAGCGGCAATACGCAGCTTGTCAGACCGGTATGGCAAGTTTACGATGCCGACACCTATCAATTGCTGTACGAGCGCGAATTGGGCGACAACTGCGAATATACCACACGGTCACTCGCCTATGACCGGACCACTGACATGATATATGGATTTGTCACCGACTATTCTGACACACACCTTGTCAGGATAGACCCGGAAACAGGAGAAATGACCCGTATAGGCGAAAACTTCGAGCGATACAACCATTACGGCAGCTTGGCGTGCAGCCGGGACGGACAGCTTTTTGCCATAGTGGTAGACAATGACTACGAAGCCGGGACGAGTGACTTGATGCTGGCAAAGATCAGAAAGACCGATGCACGTCTTGTCAAAGTCGGTTCTATCAGTTGCAACAATCTCATGGGTGAAGACCTGCTAATCTACATGAACTATGACCAAGCCTTGTTCTTCAATAATGAGACCGACGAACTCTATTGGTTCATGGGCAGTTCGAGCACAGAATTGAACGATCTCTACACACCTCTGTTCAGAATCAACACATTGACAGCCGAGGCTACATTGGTTTCATACATGGACAAGGTGCACCACATCAGCGGAGCATTCCTCAAGGAGCCAGACCAAGGTGCGCCTGCAATCATCCGCGACTTCTCATTCATTGCCGACCAAGAGGGTGCAGTGAGCGGAAGATTGCAAATAGACATGCCACAGACCACTTATGGTGGCTCATCGCTGGACGGCATGCCGCTGACACTGACAGTCAGTGAGGGCGGCACGACTATCATATCAGCAGAGACAACAGGTGGCGAGACATTCATCTCCGACGAATTGAGCCTGAGCGGAGGGACGCACACTCTGTCTGTCACCGTATCAAACGACGTCGGCAACAGTCCGACGGTCGAGCGCGAAATATATGTCGGATATGACATTCCCGCCGCACCAAGCAACGTGACACTCACCTACGAAGGGCTGACGACCACATTGACATGGGACGCCCCCACCGAAGGCATAAACGGTATGCCTATCAATCCCGACAACTTCACCTATACCGTCGTGCGCTATCCCTATGAAGTCACAGTGGCCGAAGGGCTCAAAGAATGCCGATTCGTCGAGACTCATCCGGCCGACATGACACGCTACATATATACAGTCCGTGCCATTGACGGTGACCGGGTGGGAGAATTCAGCTATTCCAACGCACTCATCATCGGTGAGCCGCTCCGTCCGCCTTACGGAGGCATATTCACCGACGTGGCAGATATGTATAACTATTACACATTGATCGATGCCAACGGCGACGGTTACTGCTGGACTTATGATTCAAACACGGCAAGTGCGGTCTATATCTACAATCAATTTGAGGATGCCGACGATTGGATGATTTCACCACTCATCACATTCGAGGCTGCTACGACATACGAATTGACATTCAAGGCCTATTCATCGATGGCCGAATATCCCGAGTCACTTGAGGTAAGGCTCGGCCGCGACAGGACTCCCGAAGCTATGACCGAGCTGTTGCTCGAATTGCCGGAAGTCCCTGCGGTGGACGAAGACAATCCTGTCCAAGAATTCTCTACCGAATTCACCACCGACGATGAAGGTCTTTATTTCTATGGTTTCCATGTCGTCTCGCCGATGTTCCACGAATATCTGTATATATTTGACATCAAAGTGCAAGCCAAAGGCAGCGGTCAAGGTCTGAGCGACAATACGCAGCAAAGCATCAGAGTCGTCACAGGCGAAAGGCATCTGTCAATAAACAATCCCGAAAGGCTTGAAATGGCCATATATGACACGCGCGGCATCAGTGTCTGCCGGACAAACGACAGTGACGTCGAGCTCGAATTGCCGGAAGGAATATATATCATCAAGACACCGGATGGCGTACAAAAGACTATGGTGCATTAATAGCAACAGACATAAGATTATGTATATGAGAAAGTTTTTATTGGCAATCCTATTCATTGCCACATTAGCCACCGCATCCCGGGGACAGGACAAACTCTCGCCGCTGATGAGGCAGACGATGATGACAGAGCAAAGGCACGATAACGCCATCGACAGCACACTGGCCCCGATGATGAAAGTCAGAGGCGGAGTCAGCTACATCTCGGCTTTCGTCAGGTTCAATGACATATCAGCCATCGACAGCCTCGAAGCCCGCGGCGCCGTGATCAGGACGCAGACGCGCCATTTTGCCACCGTTTCTGTCCCGACCGACGCAGTCACCGACATAGCCGCTCTGGACAATGTCGATTACATAGAGATGGCTTCGCCGACAATGACAAAGATGGACGAGGCAAAAGCCGCATCAAATGCCAATGACATGATTGGCGGCGTGGGCCTGCCCGAAGCATTTGACGGCAAAGGGGTAATCGTCGGTGTCATCGACAACGGATTTGAATTCGGACACCCCGACTTCTACGACAAAGACAAATCAGAACTGCGAATCAGACGCGTCTGGAATCAAGTCCTCGATGGTACGCCCCCGGACGGATATACCTATGGCACTGAAATGACTTCTGAGAGCGAAATACTCGGGATGGTCATCGACGACGCATCGACAGGCCACGGGACGCATGTCACAGGCATAGCCGCAGGGGCCGACAGCAGCGGCGGGCACGACTATGCCGGCATAGCCCAAGAAGCCGACATAGTGATAGTCGCCTTCGATGACGAAGACCTGATTGTGGGTGACAACACCACTTTGCTCGACGGCATCAACTACATATTCGACTATGCTGCCGGCCAAGGCAAACCGGCAGTAATCAATATGAGCCTCGGGTCATTCCTCGGGCCCCGTGACGGTTCATCCTCTTTCGACCAGATGTGCGACGAATTGCAAGGGCCGGGCAGGCTGCTGGTCGGGGCACTCGGCAACGACGGCGGGACCAACTGCCACGTGTCCAAGACATTCGACGGCGAAGCCGGTGACACACTGAGGACGTTCATCGAGTACAGCTACGTCTATCCGCTGATGGGCTACACTGAGGTCTGGGGCGGGCAAGACATGGACTTGACCTTAGTGCCTGTCATGATGGACATCGAGACAGGTGTCATCACCCGTCTTGATGCTATGGCACTGGCATCTGACGGCGACGGCAGTGAACATGAATATGAATTCCCGGGGATTGACGGATGGATGGGTGTAGCGTCTGAAATCAATCCGCTCAACGGGAAACCACACTTCCTTGTATTCTCTTCGTTCTCCGGACTGACATCCCAACGCATCGGCCTGATGGTCACATCCCCCGACAGCGGCACGGTGCATGTCTGGAGCGACAATGTCTACAGTCGTCTGAACAGCTATGACGTCGATGGCTTTACACAGGCCGATGACCTCTATACGGCCGGTGAAATCGGCGGCACGGGCAAGCGCATCATCTCAGTCGGCGGGTATGTCAGCCGCGACTACTATGAGCAATATGGCATCTATTATCCGTCAGGCGAGAC
>DWUP01000173.1 GCA_020012075.1 Candidatus Avibacteroides avistercoris | reverse complement strand
AGCTGTGCTTGTTGCACGGCCGCCGCTACAAGGTGTGGCATTCGTCCTATCAGCTGACGCGCTATATGCCGCGCGACGCGGAGGTTCTCCTGACGGTGCATGACCTCAATTTCATATATGAGAAGCCTTTGGCCAAGCAACGCAAGTACCTGCGCCGTCTGCAGCGCAACGTGGACCGTGCGTCGCGCATCGTGGCAATCTCTGATTTCACCCGTCGCGACCTGCTCAATCATGCGGATGTCGGCGGGCGGCGGGTCGATGTGGTCTATAATGGCTGCACGCTATACGCAGGGTCTTTGGTCAGGCCTGCCGAGATGCCTGACCGTCCGTTTATTTTCACCGTAGGGACGGTATTGCCGAAGAAGAATTTCCACGTCCTGCCGTGCCTGCTGGCGGGCAATGATTTCGAGCTGCTGATAGCAGGGATACGCTCCGGCTATGAGCAGCAGATAATGGATGAAGCGCGCCGCTGGGGGGTGGCCGACCGTGTCAAAGTGCTGGGGCCTGTCGATGAGGCCGTCAAACATTGGTATCTGGCCAATTGTCTTGCCTTTGCTTTCCCGTCGGTGGCCGAGGGTTTCGGCCTGCCGGTCATAGAAGCGATGGCCTACGGCAAACCCGTATTCCTGTCAGATCACACCTGCCTGCCGGAGATAGGCGGCGACATGGCCTATTATTTCAATCATGACTTTGACCCCGAAGCGATGCAACGCGAGTTTGCATCCGGCCTCGATGACTACGCCGGCGGGGGAAAGCGCCCCGAGGATATAAAGGCTTATGCGCGGAGCTTTACGTGGGACAAGGCTGCACAGCAGTATTGGGCTATCTACCGTGAGATGTCGCGGCGGTGACACTCATTGATTGGCGTTGGAATGCGTTGGCCCAGGAAGTTGTCTATAATCCCATCGTTGGCGGCTACGGTTTATAGTCGCGGGACGTCTGCCCCGTCACAGATTGAAAGCGCGTCACCGTCGCACTTCAGATATTTTATGCAGGGATAATGACTGAGTCTTTGGGGAACATGGACAGAGTGTTTTTAGCGTGGTAAACTGCGCTTTGCGGCTTCCTCGCGGAGCAATGCCCTCGTGTTGCGTATGAAGTCTGGGACGTTGTGTGTCCTTTTGACATATTCATACCCTGCTACCGACAGGGACTTCCTCCTTTCGTCGTCGGACATCAGGGACTTTATGGCATTGACAAAGATGTGTACATTGTCGAAGCCGTCACCAAGCACCGGCCCGGTATAGATGCCGAACTTCTCGGTCAGTCCCTCGGGGTTGCGGCAACTGACGAGCAGCGTCCCGTAGGCGAGTGCTTCGAGGAAAGTGACCGGGAGTGCTTCGTGTATTGATGTATTGACGAGGATTTTTGCGTCCTTGATATATTTTGCTTTTTCCTCACCCTCGACGTGTCCCACGAAGTGCAGGTTGGCGATGCCGTGCCGGTATTTCTCCATGATACTGTCATTTTGGGCTTTTTCCCTGAAAGATTGCCCGAGCATGAAGAATTGGTATTCAGGCATTCTCTTGGCGATTTCGCAGAATAGCCATCCCCGTTTGACCGACTCGATGCGGCCTATGAAGATGATGTGGTCTTTCTTCTTGTAATTTCTCACGTCGAAATGCGGGTCAATGTCCACCGGGTTGGGCAGGAACATCATGGGTGTGTCGGGATGCAGGCGGTATAGACGTTTGGCTTTTTCTATGAGGAAGTGCCCTTGGGTGACAAACCTCACGCGATGCTCCTCGTATAATTTATGCACCAACTCATATACCTCGGTGTTCCAATAGCATGATTCGGGGAATAGTTTGACTGTCTCAATCTCCAGCCACTCTTCCCATGGGCGGGGATCTTGTACCCACAGCAAGAGCCGTTTATCCTTTGACCGCTCATATTTGAGGAACGATGTGGTGAGCTCGATAGAAAAATACAGGTCATAATTCCTTTTCTTAAGCCATCGTGCGGCGTGCCGCCGCCCGGGAAGCCTGTAGACATCCACATCGTCTACTCTCGTCTTGATGGCTTTTCGCCTGCTGCTATGTCGGTTCAGTCCCAGCAAGACATCGATTTGTATGTCGTCGCAGGGCAAATACTTGGCGATATAGTAGCGTGCGAGGAAACCGTAGCCACCGTATGCTGTCCCGGCTCCGCCAAAGAACTCGTCGATGAGCAATGCTATCCGCAATGGCTGCGGCCCTGCTATTCTCTTCCGGAACGGTTTACCCAGTTTCCATGCTGCGTTTGATGCGAGGCGGCGTATCGCTGACTGCCTGTAAGGAGTCAAACCGAGGTAGTCGAAATAGAGTTGTTTGAGGGCATTGCTGCATCTCTTCCTGCCCCAAGGTTTCCTTTCCCCGGTGTAATGGACAATGATTGCTCCGTCTGCGGCATCTGGGTGTCTTAGCAGGTCTTCGCTTGTGAAGTTGTAGATGGCCGGAAGTCCTTTGATGCGTCCACGACAGACAATGTTGATAGCATCTTGGTCTTGGAAGCGAATATTGCAAGGCGGGCGCAGAGTGGTCTGGCACAATGCGGCAAAAGTGCACTCCTGCCTCATCAGCTCAAGGTTGAGCAGCAGGACACCTGCATTGATATAGAGTTCATCGAGCGAAAATCCGATTTCGGGCTTATAATGTATGTTGTCAATCCATAAATCCCTTACTCCTGCGCAAAGGCATCCGTCGAGGTTTGTCGCCCACAATCCGGACAGTGACCCCTTGACCACGATGTCGCAATCCAGATAGATTGCTTTGTCAAGGTCTGGATAGAGTTCGGCGATAGCATAACGATAGTAGGTCTGCCTCGATATGTAATTGATGCTCACAGGCAGGCTGTCGAAGATGTCATTGTCAATTACGCGCACATCTATGCTGGCATTGGCATAGTGAGACGTGAGTTGTCCCAATTTGTGCCTGTTGTCATCGCTGATGCCGTTGGTCAGCAGGTGGAAATGTATGGGAGTACAGCCGTTGTTTTCTAATATTGACACCATTGCCGTGCAACAATGTCGGCTGTAACTATCATTGAGAGCGAAAAATATATGCATTGCTTCCGCTTTTGCCATGAGTGACAGAAACCTTTTATAATGAAAGATACGGGCAAATATACGGAAAGTTTACATATCTATCTCCGACTCCCAATGACTGAAGTGCAGGACGTCAGATTGTCTACATAAGCGAAAAGCCGTCTTGATCAATGGGGAAAACCATATCACATTGTTTGAAAACATGCCTTGTGGTTATTGGCAAAGTGCGGACAAAGGTTCTGGACGGGCTTTTCCCATGCGTGCAGCAGGTATTCCTGTCGGCAATCTACGGGCTTTGAACGAATGATATGTGCGTGAGGCTTGTGCTGATTGCCATTCTCTCACTGCGATGTAGGTGTGGCATGGTGTGACGTGGCGGCACGGTGCATTGTCGTTGCAATGGCTTTGTAAGTGAAAATTTATTTCTATTTTTACCTCTCCAAACGAGACTTAAACATTTGAACGATATGATTAACCTGTTGAAACCTTTGGCGGCGGCCGGCATTATCGCTCTGTGCGGATGCGCCCAACAAACGGTCGATAAAAGCGAGGCGTATGCCCCGGTGGATTATGTCAATACGCTGATGGGCACGGACTCGAAGTTCCTGTTGTCCAACGGCAACACTTATCCCGCCGTGGCTGTGCCTTGGGGGATGAACTTCTGGACACCGCAGACAGGCAGGATGGGCGACGGATGGACTTACGCCTATGCTGCCGACAAACTGCGCGGATTCAAGCAGACACATCAGCCGAGCCCTTGGATCAATGACTACGGGCAATTCGCGATCATGCCCGTCACGGGCGGCCTCAAGATAGGCGAGGATGAGCGTGCGTCGTGGTTTTCGCATAAGGCCGAGACTGCCACGCCCTACTATTATCAAGTCTACCTTGCCGACCATGACGTCGTGGCCGAGATGTCGCCGTCTGACCGCGGTGCGGCATTCCGCTTCACGTTCCCCGAGAGCGACGAGGCATACGTCATCATCGATGCTTTCGACGGCGGGTCGCATGTCGAGGTGCTGCCCGACGAGCGGATGGTCAGGGGCTATACGACAAAAAACAGCGGTGGTGTGCCCGACAACTTCCGCAACTATTTCGTGGTAGTCTTTGACAAACCGTTTGCCTCAAGCAGTGTGTGGTCTGACAGCACGGTGGTCAAGGGGCGCAAAGAGCTGACCGGCGACCATGTGGGTGCGGCGATAGGCTTCGAGACGCGCCGTGGCGAGGTGGTCGAGGCGCGTGTGGCTTCGTCGTTCATCAGCCACGAGCAGGCGTTGCAAAACTTGAAGGAGGTCGAGGGCAAGGACTTCGCCACCGTCAAGGGTGATGCCCGCGACCGCTGGAATGCCACGCTCGGGCGCATCATGGTGAGTGATGGCGACATCGACCGCGTGCGCACGTTCTATTCATGCTTCTACCGCTCGGTGCTTTTCCCCCGTGTGTTCCACGAGATCACCGCAGCCGGCGACACGGTGCATTACAGCCCCTACAACGGACAGGTGTTGCCCGGGCGCATGTTCACCGACACCGGTTTCTGGGACACTTTCCGCTGTCTGTTCCCGTTCCTCAACTTTGTGTTCCCTGAGATGGCCGCAGAGATGCAGGAGGGTCTGCTCAATGCCTACCTTGAGAGTGGCTTTTTCCCCGAATGGGCGAGCCCCGGGCACCGCGGCTGCATGATCGGCAACAATTCGGCCTCGGTGGTGGCGGACGCATATCTCAAGGGACTGACCCGCGCCGATGCAGGCAAGATGTTTGAAGGCCTGCTGCACGGGGCCAACGCGGTGCACCCGACGGTCAGCTCGACAGGACGTCTGGGATATGAATATTACAACCGTTTGGGATATGTGCCGTATAACGTGGGCATCAACGAGAATGCCGCGCGCACGCTGGAATATGCCTACGACGACTGGTGTATCTGGCAAATGGGCCGGAAGCTCGGACGTCCCGAGAGCGAGATAGCGGTCTACAAGGAGCGGGCACAGAACTATAAGAATGTCTTCAACCCCGCAACCAACCTGATGAGCGGACGCAACGACGACGGCACTTTCCCCGACCTCAATCCGCTCAAGTGGGGAGATGCCTTCACCGAGGGCAATGCGTGGCATTACTCTTGGTCAGTCTTCCACGACGTAGCGGGGCTGATGGATCTGATGGGAGGCCGCGAGAGGTTTGTGTCGATGCTCGACTCGGTCTTCAGCGTGCCGCCTGTCTTCGATGACAGCTACTATGGCTTCGTGATACACGAGATACGCGAGATGCAGATAGTCAATATGGGCAACTATGCCCATGGCAACCAGCCCGTGCAACACATGATTTACCTCTATGACTACGCCGGCGAGCCTTGGAAGGCTCAGTCACACCTGCGCGATGTCATGACGCGGCTTTACCGTCCGTCGCCCGACGGCTATTGCGGCGACGAGGACAACGGCCAGACCTCGGCGTGGTATGTCTTCTCGGCCATGGGCTTCTATCCCGTCTGCCCGGGCACTGACCAGTATGTCATCGGAGCTCCGCTCTTCGACCGTGTGGACATCAACCTGCCGAATGGCAACCATATCAAAATCACCGCCGAGGGCAACAGCGACGAGTGCCGTTATGTCGATGCCATCAAGGTCAATGGCAAGGATTACACCAAGAATTATTTCACCTACGGCGACCTGATGGCCGGGCCTGAAGTGGTGTTTGAGATGAGCCCGGAGCCCAACACCGTCCGCGGCACGTCAGAGGCCGACCTGCCTTATTCGATGAGCACGGCGGGCGAATGATGTGTCCTGCCGGTGGCAATGTGAGGCCGCGCACCATGGGGTGTGCGGCCTTTCGTTTTGCGGCGTGTGACCTGCGCCGTGTGGGGTCGTATGCCACGCCGGTGGCATCTGATGCCACCGGACGTGGGGTAGTATGTTTTTCCCCTTGGGGTCTGACCCTGTTGGCCGCCGGGTCTGATGCCGTCGATGGAGGCATGGCATGAGACAAGCGGGACAACCAATTCACATCGGCCGTCCCGCTTATTGAGAAAACTAAAAACTAAACTAAATCTTTACTGCCGCGCCCTTACTCCTAAGAGCTGCGGGCAATAGTTGAAAGTATGAAATACAAAATTTCGTTCTTTGCCCTTAAGACTTGCACGCTGCACCAAGGTTTAATGCTGCCGGCGTGCAGGCATACTTTTTTAACAATATTTTAGGATGAGGCCGCTTCCACCGTTGTCCCGGCAGTCGTGCACGCTTATTTAATATCACTGGCTCAATCGTTTGAGTTAGTCAAAAGCGCACTTGCCGGTGTGGATGAAAAGTAGAAAATGACACGTCGTGCGGCGTCCCGGATGGTCGATTTTATTGATTTGCGGGGTTTGGCGATGAGAAATATTGCGAAATATTGGGGTATTGTGCTTGGAATATTTATCTTTGTCACGGTTAATTCATTTTGCGGCGGCATAGGATTAGCATGTTTTTAATATTTCCCTTTTCTGTTTTTATTTATGGCATCTCCTGACGGGGGTGCCATTTTCTTTGTATGCGGCTGTCAGGTGTGTCCCCGCGGGTGTGGGGGATGAAGAAATGCCTCGTGCCGCACCGTGGACGGGCAGTGCGGCACGAGGCATATTTGTCATGGCACGGGCCGTCAGTAGTCGAAGAGCAGACGCTCGCCGCGCACGGTGTCGTCGAAGCGGCCGTTGTCATAGACGAGACGTCCATTGACGTAGGTCTGCATCACCCGGTGATTGAATGTGTGGCCTTCGAGCGGCGACCAGCCGCAGCGGCTGGCTATACCCGAGGCATCGAGTGTCCATTGCCTGTTGGCGACGAGCACGATGTCGGCATGGTATCCCGGGCGTATGAATCCGCGTCTGTCGATGTGGTAGAGGCGGGCAGGGGCATGGCACATCAG
>DWUP01000172.1 GCA_020012075.1 Candidatus Avibacteroides avistercoris | reverse complement strand
GTTTATCCTTTGGCTGTTTGATATTCTTCGGATGTCGTACATCTGACAGTGTTGGCAGGGTCGGAATCTGCTTCACGATACCAGTCAGAATATTCTACATAGTGGCTTGCATAAGTCGCATTGAGACCTTTTGCCTGTTGTGGATCGACTTTTTTGATGAATTTGGCAGGCACTCCGCCCCACAGCTCACCGTCTCCTACTATTGTGTTCTTGAGTACGAGTGCGCCTGCTGCGACGATGGCTCCGTGACCGATGACCGCATGGTCAAGTATGGTTGCACCCATGCCGATCAGTGCACCGCTTTTCACTTCACATCCGTGCAGGGTGACGCTGTGGCCTATGGTCACGTCATCACCGATGACTATTGGCGCTTTGCCGAGCAGAGTGTGCAGACACGAGCAGTCTTGTATGTTCACATTGTTGCCTATCTTGATGTAATGGACGTCACCGCGGACGACAGCGTTGAACCACACTGTGCAGTTGTCGCCCATAGTGACATCGCCGATGATGGCAGCGCCCTCAGAGAAGTAGCAGTGTTTGCCGAAACGAGGTGCAAGCCCTTTGACTGTCTTGATGATTGCCATGATTATTGCTTGGAATTAAAGATTCTTTTGAATTCATTGGGATAGGGCAGCTCGAATGTCATGAGCTTGCCTGTTGCGGGATGATTGAAAACGAGGCGGTAGGCGTGCAGTCCGAGCCGTTTTATGGGATTGTCGCCGTTGCCATACTTCTCATCGCCGACGATTGGGTGTCCCATTTCTTTCATGTGTACCCTTATTTGGTTGCGTCTGCCGGTTTCTATATCGACATCGACCAGAGAGTAACCGCCCTTTCGCTCTAATGTCCGGTAGTTTGTCACCGCCCAATCGCCTATGCCTGCCACCGGCGAAGAGTAGACTTCGTGCTTTTCATTTTCTGTCAGCCATGATGTGACGGTCCCTTTGTCACGTTCCATTTCGCCTGAGACTATGGCGATATAGCCGCGCACTTTGACTATGTCGTTCCAATTCTCACGTAGTTTTGACATTGTCTTTTCATCTTTGGCGAAGATTAGTATGCCTGATGTGTCGCGGTCGAGGCGGTGCACGACGAATATCCTGCCGTGATATGTCCTGCGGGCATATTCCTTGAGTATCTCGTGGGCGGTCTTTTCCTTTTCTCTTGCAGTAGCTACGGTGAGCAATCCTGCGGCCTTCTCGACTACGACGATGTAGGGGTCTTCGTAGAGCATCTTGAGTTGTTTGTTTTTCAACTCGTTTTGCCCGCGTCCGCGGCTGACCTCAACGGTCATTCCCGGCTTTACGACGAAGTCGTGCTTGGTCTCCAGTCGCGAATTGATACGCACCATGCGGTGTGTCAGAAGTGATTTGGCCGAGTTGCGGCTTATGCCATCGAGGGCTTTCATTAGGAATTCGAGAAGAGAGCTTTCAGTTTTGGCGCGGAATTCGATGTTCTTTTTCTGCTTTCTCTCCATATCTTTATTTGCGTTTGAGTGTGACTATGTTTTCGACATGGTGAGTGTGTGGGAACATGTCTACGGGCTGTACGGCCGTGATGGCGTATTCGCGGCACATCACCTCGAGGTCACGGGCTTGTGTGGCCGGATTGCAACTGACATAGACGATGCGTTCAGGCCCGGCTCCCATGATAGTCTCGACGACTGACGAGTGCATCCCGGCGCGTGGCGGGTCGGTGATGATGACATCCGGCCGTCCATGTCCGGCGATGAAGTCCGGGGTCAGCAGGTCTTTCATGTCGCCTGCATAGAAGCGTGTGTTGGTGATGCCGTTGAGCTCAGAGTTGGCTTTTGCATCTTCGATGGCATCCGGGACGTATTCGATGCCGATGACTTGCCGTGCAGACCTTGCCACGAAGTTGGCAATAGTCCCCGTCCCGGTGTATAGGTCATAGACCATTTCGCTTCCCGTCAGGCCTGCCGCGCTCCTGACGGCGCTGTAGAGGTTGTATGCCTGCTCGCTATTGGTCTGATAGAAAGATTTGGGCCCGATTTTAAACCGCAGTCCTTCCATCGTCTCGGTGATGTGGTCGTCGCCACGCCAGACGGTGGCGGGCAGGTCAGTGTAGGTGTCGTTGCTCTTGTTGTTTACAATATATATCAGTGAAGTGACCTCGGGGAAAGTGTCGGCGATGTGATCCATGACAGATGTGAGCTCACTGTCATATTGGCCGTTTTCGTTGCGGACCACCAGTATGACCATCACTTGGCCGTCGTGTGTGTTGCGGATTATGAGGTTGCGCAGGAATCCGTCACGGTTGCGTATGTCGTAGAACGGCATCTCTCGTTCTTTGGCAAAGCGTCTGACCTCGTTGCGTATGCGGTCTGATATGTCATCCTGTAGCCAGCATTCGTCGATGTCGAGCACTTTGTCGAATGCCTCGGGGATGTGGAATCCCAAGCCGTCCTTGGTGCCGAATGTCGTCCCCGAAATGATTTCGTCGGTGGTGAGCCATCGCTTGTTGGAGAAGGTGTATTCCAACTTGTTGCGGTAGCGTGCCGTGTGTGGCGACCCTATGATGGGCGACACCTCGGGCAGGTCGAGTTTGCCGATGCGTCTCAGCAAGTCCTCGACGAGGTTTTGTTTGAATTTGAGTTGCTCGGCATAATCCAATATCTGCCACTTGCAACCCCCGCACACACCGAAGTGCTTGCAGAAAGCCTCGCGGCGCATCGGCGACGGGCGTCTGAGGGCCGTCACCGTGGCCTCGGCATAGTTTTTTTTCTTTTTCCTCACTTGCAGGTCTACTATGTCTCCCGGCACGGCATAGGGGACGAAGATGACATAATTGTCGAGTTTCGCTATTGCTTTGCCTTCGTTGGCAATGGCGGTGATTTCGACATTCTCGAGCGCGGGGAGTTCTTTCTTCTTGCGTGTCAATGTTGATGGTCTGTTAATTATGAAACTTTGCAAAAGTAATCCAATTTGCCATCTCGTGCAAAACTTCGTGTCATCCGCCGCCCTGCCGCGATAGCATCAGACCCTGTCGCTGTGGCATCAGACCCTACGGCCGATGGCATACGACCATTTGCCGCATGGCATTGTATGTTTTTCGAGAGCATGTCCCGCATTTCGCATCATTGCACCCGGCGGCGCGGGCTCCTGTGGCAATACGGCCGCAAGCCGGCATTTGATGAAAAATGAGGACACGCTTGCCGATTTGGATGTGATTAATTTGTATTAATGGACGGAAAAGCAGATATTTGCACGAATTAAACTTTTTTGCATAACAATTAAAAGCAATACGGGATGGAATTTACTGCACGGCAGATTGCTGCTTATGTCAATGGTGACGTGGTCGGGAATGACAATGCGGCAGTCAGCACCTTTTCAAAAATCGAGGAAGGAAAACCCGGCTCCCTCACATTCCTCTCAAATCCGAAATATACAAATTATATATATGACACCGATGCAAGTATTGTATTGGTCAGCCGTCAGTTCGTCCCCGAGCGGCCGGTCAAGGCCACGCTCATCAAGGTGGATGACCCGTATGACACGCTGGCACGCCTGATGTCGCTCTATGAGGCGTCAAAACCGCGCAAGACCGGCATCGATCCGCTGGCATTCGTGTCGCCGACGGCGCAAATCGGCGAGGGAGTCTATGCAGGCCCGTTTGCATATATCGGTGATGGCGCATGTGTGGGCGATGGTGCCAGAATCTATCCGCACGCCTATATCGGCGACAACGTGAGGGTGGGCGAGGGCACGACCATCTATTCGGGAGTCAATATATACGAGGGATGCGTAGTAGGCCGACGCTGCGTGCTACATTCCGGAGTAGTCATAGGGGCTGATGGCTTCGGATTCGCCCCGACGCATGACGGATATGAGAAAATCCCGCAGATAGGCAATGTCGTCATCGAGGATGACGTAGAGATAGGTGCCAATACCTGTATAGACCGTGCGACAATGGGCTCGACCTATGTGCGACATGGAGTCAAACTCGACAATCTCATCCAAGTGGCACACAACGACGAGATAGGTGCCAACACCGTAATGGCCTGTCTCTTATACACATCT
>DWUP01000171.1 GCA_020012075.1 Candidatus Avibacteroides avistercoris | reverse complement strand
ACAATATGTTTAATAAAATTAACAGCGGGGGGGGGGTAATTGGTTATATATTTTACCTTTGTAACTTATTGATTTGATGGTTTTATATCTTGTGTAAAGTGTCTGGCGGCGGATGAAATGTTGCTGAAATATTTCATGTGTCATGATTTATCTCATTGATGCGTCGGTGTCAGCCGCTGTGCCTTATGACTGCCACCCGTGTGCCCGGCCGTTTGTTAATCGATTTATGATGTGTGCCCCCGCGGATTCTCAGGCCGATGGTTTTCCGTCGTATGGATATTTCCTGCCCGGGCATATTTTGGTCGCAAATCTTTGTAATTTGCCATTTGTGACGTTCATCCCACACCGTGGCAGGGACGATATTAAATGTGATTTCATTATATTTGTCGGCAACAATATTAATTGGATTTTCTATGAATAAGCTGTTTGTTCCAATACTGCTGCTTTCCCTCGTCTTTGCGGGGTGCGGCGATGATGACGAATATGTTGCTCCGGCGCAGCCTGTCAGTACGCTGTCGATAGATGTGTCCACGCCCGGGACGCTTGCTTCGGCCATAAGTGCCGGCGTGCGTGACGATGTGGTCGAGCTGACATTGTCGGGGCGTATCAATGGCAGCGACGTGGCTGTCCTGCGCGAGATGGCCGGCTCTGATCTGACCGGCGGCAGGACCGAAGGCAGTCTGCGCCGTCTGGACATGTCGGCAGTGCAGGTCGTCGAGGGCGGTGACGCATACTTCCGTGACGGTGACACCGACTTCGTGACATCCAACAATGTCATCGGCGACCATTTCTTCGATGGGTGCAAGAGTCTGGTCGCCGTGACGCTGCCTACCAATGTGGTGCGTGTGGGCGACAATGCTTTCAGTGACTGCTACCTGCTCCGCACGGTGGGCATCTCGACAGGGGTTGTCGAGATCGGCGATGAGGCTTTCAGGTTCTGTCATGACTTGGAGGGGCTGGAACTGCCTCTCGGGCTTCAGGTCATCGGCGACCGTGCCTTCGTCGAATGCAACAGCATCAAGTCGCTCGATCTGCCTGTCGGTCTGGCTACTATCGGTGCGGAAGCCTTTGAGGGATGTACGTCGATTGCCGACGTGTATATGCCCCAAGGGGTGCAGAGCATAGGATACAATGCATTCAAGGACTGCGTGGCCCTGTCTGAACTGCATTGCCGTGCCATTACTCCGCCGGCATGCCAGACGGGTACGTTTGAGGGAGTCAATCGTGATGTCTGCCGGCTGTTTGTGCCGACGGGCAGTGCCGACACTTATGCGGCTGCGCGTGAATGGCAGGGCTTCAAGAACATAATCGAGGAATGAGCATTTGAATCATCGTCCGGCATGGAATTTTTAAGATTGCCGCCGGCAGCATCACGGGCTGCCGGCGGCAATCTCTTTTGTGGCATCGTCTGCGGCATTGCCTGCGGCCAAGGACTATGCCCATTGCAGCATGCGGTGTCGCGGCCGGTGGCATACAATGCTGTCGGTCATGGCATACGACCCTATGGGTGAAAACATACGACCCCACGGCTGTGGCATACGATGCCGTGGCACGTGACGTTCATGCATAGCTGTGCATCCCCCCGAGGATGAAATTGACGCCGAAGTAGGTAATAGCCACGCTCACGAAGGCCAGAATGCTGAACATGTGGAAGAACATCGGCTCGCGAAACACCGTGAGCGAACGTCTGTGCAGACATGTCATGTAAATCAGCAGAGTGATGAGAGCCCATACCTCCTTGGGATCCCATCCCCAATAGCGGCCCCATGAGATGTTGGCCCAGACGGCTCCGATGAAGATGCCGAGAGCAAGGCTGAAGACGGCGGGATAGGCCAGCAGCCGGCTTATGTCCGCCAGCCTGCGGATCTGTGCGTCGCAGTCACGGCGGCTCAATGCCATCGCGATGGCAGCCACCCCGTCGAGCATCATGAAGGCAAACAGGGCGTAGGACACCATGACCATCACGACGTGGATGGAGAGCAGCGGCGAACTGAGCACGGGCATGAGCGGTGTGATCTGGGGATTGGATTCGCCCATCATCGAGACCATGACGGCCATGCCTCCTGTCGTGAACCCGAACGGCACGGCGAGCTCAAACCGCCTGCGTGCGGCCAACGACAGCAGCAGGGCGCACCATGCCATGAACTGCATGGTCTCAAAGCCGTTGGACATGGGGATGTGACCCGCGATGTACCACCGCAGTCCCAGTGTGACTGTCAGTAGGGCGAGGGCAAAGCATTGCATGATGAGATAAGTCGCATCGGCCGCCCTGCCCACGTTCCTCTGTCTTGACATGGCACGGCAATAGTGCATGAAGCCGATGATGCCGACGCACAGCAGGGCTATCCCCAATGCGCGGGGGGCATCGATGCGGTTGTAGATGCGCTCGGCAGCGGTCTTGCCGGGCGAGGGCAGGGCAGTGCCGGCTTCCTTGGCCTGATATTCGCCAATCTTTCTCACCACCTCGATGACTTTGTCATAGTCGCGTTGCGCCACAAGCTCGGAGACATAGTTGAGCGAACTCCTGACAAACACCCACTGTGCGTGCTCCATCCCTGCCGGCAGGTCGTCAGCCTGCGAGTACCACCCCAGAGTGCCGTCAGCCGGATCACGGCACGGGAATATCTTGACCAGTGCGCCTGTGGTGGCCATGCTTGCGAGGTTAAACTTCTCGTCGGCCTCCCTCAGCTGTTTGGCATCGGCGGGTGGACAGCCGCCGCCCATGATGTCGTCGAGCTTATATCCGTTGGTCACGGTGAAGAAGTCGCTGAGACATGCCCACCGGCCGTCGATGCCGAGCCGTTGGCGTGCCTTGCTGCCCTTGACTTTGATGATGGGTTCGCGCCGCCAGTAGTTGTAGTAGAACATCCATCCCGTGAACACCTGCTCGGCAGTCAGACCCTTGTAAGTCTCGCGGCCGCACAGTTTGGCAGTGAAGTCCCTTGCCAAAGTCTCAAGCGGACAAATCCTGCCGCCATAGTAGACGTAGAGTTTCCCAAACTCCTCGGCGACCGGGGCCGGCAACACTTTGCCGCCGATGTCGTCTGCTGCCGATGCCGCGCCCGGGATGAGCAGTACAGCTGCCGCTAAGGCCATCAGTCTCCGCTTTTGGCCGAGCCGCGAAATGAGATTGCGGAAGTCGGACTTGCGCTCAAACATAAAGCCGATGATGGACAGGAGCAGCAACGCATAGCCCGTGTAGGTCACCCCTATGCCCCAAGGGTCGTGGCTGACGGCCAGTGTACTGCCGCCCATGTCTGAGTCGTAGGATGACTGGTAGAAACGATAACCGTCGTGGGTGAAGATGTCATTCATCGACACGTCGGCAGTGAGCGATGATGTGCCGTCTGTCACTGTCACACTGCTCGTGAAATCCATGGGCGAACGCGTGCCGGGATAGTAGGCGACGGCGAAACGGTCGAGCCTTATGCCAAATGGCATGACGGCTGTCGTGCCGTCGTCTCTGACGAAGCCTGTGACAGCATCGTCGCCCGTGCGCAGATGGACGGTGCCTTGCTCGCCGCACCAATGGGTAATGCCCGCCCCGCAGATGATGATGACGAATGATGCGTGGAGCATAAATGTCCAAGGCCGTTTATGCACATTGCGCCGGATGAGGTATATGATGGATATTGCTGCCGTCACGCCCCACAATGCAACGAATGAAGCCGAACCGTAGATGTGACTTGAGACGTAGCCGGTCCCTTTGGCCTTCTCGATTACGGTGGCTGCCATGAGAGTGACGATTATCACTCCGATGAGTGAGAATGATGCTGTCTTGAGCAACTTCATGATGTCTGTTTGTGTCAGGTCTGTCATAATATGTCGCCGTCTGCAACCATTACGCACTAATGCCGGAGTCTTTTGACCCCGGCATTAGTGTGATGGCGGCCGTCAGATGGCATTGATAAATTCTACGACTGCATCGCGTTCTTCCTTTGTAAGTTTGCGGAAGTTCTCGATGGAGCGTCTCGCATCGCTCCGGGCATTGCCATGCCACATGATGGCTTCGATGACATTGCGGGCACGGCAGTCATGCAGGCGGTCGCTGTGCCCTGCACACAGTTGTGACAGGCCGCGTCCCCACAGCGGGGTAGTGCGGCACCAGCCGGTGCGTATGTCATTCTCCATGTAGAGGCGGTGCTGCACTAGGTCGCTGTAGGGCCATATCTTCTGGTATGGGTAGCGCGGCAGGCGCGAGTCGCCGTCCTCGAAGAACAGGCTCGGGTCGGTGAAGTTGTCCTCACCGGTCGTCCACGACGGACGGTGGCACGTGGTGCATCCCATCGCGTAGAATAATTGTTTGCCTTGCTGCACCACGGGGTCGTCGAGGTTGCGTGCTGCCGGCACGGCCAATCCGCGATGCCAGACATAGAAATCGACATATTCGTCGTCAGTCATCTCGACAGGCAGCTCTTGGCTCATCAGATAGTTGTAGATGTCCTCCTCCACGGTGCTGTTGTCACGCTTCCACTCGGGGAAATAGTCATAGAATTTGGCCTGCACGTCCGGATCTTGCGAGGCGGTCCTTGCGTAGGTAGCGGTCATATAGTGGTATCTTCGGTCAGAGCGGGTCACATTTGTTATGTTCCAGATAGCGTTGGTTCCGGCTGCATCCTGCAGCGGACCACGGCTCAGGGCGTAGGTGAAGCGGAACGGATGCTCTTGCTTGCCGTTGCCTTGCACCGAGTTGGCATACATTTTGACCCATTCTCCGTTGGCGAAGAAGGCAGGGTTGATGTTCATCCCCATACTCTCTTGCCTTGCATATTCTGCCTTGAGGCTGTCGTCAGGGATGGCATCGAGCAGTCCCGTGCCATAGATGCCGATGGTCGATTCGAGCCTGATGCCCACATCCTCGAATGAGATTGGCGCATTGCCCGACTCAAGCGGCACGTAATAAGCGTCCTCGGGGATTGTAACCTCTGGATATATGAGGCTGTAGGTCTCACCATCGTCGAACTTGTTGCCCCACTCATCGACATATTCTCTCCATTCTATCTTGATTTTGTTCTCATCGATCGGAGCTTTGAACGGCTCGACGGCGCGTGTCTGTGGCATGCCGGTCAGCGAAGAGAGGTATGCATCGTTGCGTTTGTCGTAGATGACCAGCAGGTAGCCATTGCCGAAGTCGCCTGCATTGTAGCGTTCCATGCGCTTGCCATGCCCGTATCCCGGGTGGCAGTAGATGCATCCGTTTCTGATCCAGAGCGGGCCGAGGCCGCCACGCTCTCCGCCTTCGTTGCCTTCGATGAACACATCCTCGAAGAATGTCTCACCACGCAGGAAGGCAGCTGCGAGGGTAGGGTCGTTGTCAACTGCCGGTGTCGATTGTTCATAGGCACTCGACGTCGAGTTGAATGCCGTGCCGAGTCTGCCTCCGGCATACCATTCGTCGGACAAGGTGGTGTCATTTGACCCTCCGCCGCCGTTGCCGGCGACTGTACTCTCGTCATCAGTGCAGCCTGCGACGCTCATCGAGAGCATGGCGGCCGTACCAAGATAGTAAATCAGTTTACCCATAAGTCTTTGTCTTTAGATGTTGTAGTATTGGCACAGGATGCCGCCGTCGTGACGGCACCCTGTGATAGTCAGATTCACATGTTCTCTTGCATCCAAGTGGCTACTTCCATCAGTTTGTCGCGCAACCTTTGGCAAGATTCGATGGCTACTTGGTTTTTCTCGGGTTCGAGGTTGTTGCGGAATGGGTAGATGATTGTGCCCAGACCCGTAGTGCCGTCCTCGCCGATACACTCGTCGATGGCAGCTTTGAGTTCGTCGGCCAATGCCTGATTGCGGCTGCGCAGCAGGGTGTAGATAGATTTGCTTTCGTCACGTGTATTGTCATCGTCATAGAGTATGCCGCCCATGATGACATTGTTGATGCCTCGGATGTTGTCCTGGAAGTCAGTCTTGGAGTTGAAACTGTACCATGACTCGACATCGAGCACGTTTTGTGATGCCACCGGGTCGGTGATTTTGGTGTCGCCCACTTCGTTGGCGATGCCATAGCATCCCTTGTCGGCTTTGATTGCATCGACTATGGCTTCGAGCTGCGTGCGATAGCGGCTGCCGGCTTGTCCTGCGTTGATGAAGTTGAGTCCATAGTTGTCCACGCCTGAGTCGGGTGTCGCTTCCTTCTCCTCCAGCAGGTCTTGCTTGTCCTGTGAGACGTTGGCCGTCCCTGCCCACGCAGCTTCGAGCACTATGCACTGGAGTTTGAGGTCGCCTGCCACGGCATAGGCATATTTTGCAAGGTCGGCAGAAATCTCTGCCACGGCTTTGTCGTGGCCGTCGGCGAAGACGGCATATTCCAAAGCATGAAACCCGCAGAGTCCTCCCGAGCCATAGTTGGACGTGATGTAATCGGCATTCATGTCCTCCATGATGGTCGTGTTGTCGAGCATCTTATCGAGTGCCTGCTTGTCGAGCGGCCAGCTGTCGATGTGGGGGTCGATGCCGTTGATTGTTGCCGGGCCGAGCAGAAAGGCTTCGCTATATTCCCAGTACTTCCTCGCTGCGAGCCAAGCGTCGCAGACATCCTTGACATCCTGCTGTGTGGCCTGGCCGCTTGAGATGTTGTCATAGAGGGTCTTGCACTCTTCGTCGAGCGATATGGCGGCATCTGCCAGACGCCGGTAGGTGGGGACGACGGTGCCATTGACATATTGGTCCAGCACTTCGGCCATTTCGGTCGAGAGGTCGTCGGTCGTGCCCGGTGCGTTTGATGTCTCTTCGTCAGAGCATGAGGCAATGCTCATGGCCAGCAGCAGCGCTGAGGCTGCGAACAAGGGTGTTGTGATAGTCTTTTTCATTTTCTTTATGTTTGTTGGTTTTGTCTATAATGTTATTTGGTGAAAAATCCTGCATACGCCACTCCGAGCGAGAATGACGGTTCGTCGTTGAATTGCGGTTTGAATTTGCGGTAGGAGTATTCGGCCTTGATCACGATTTCCTTCATCGGGAAGTAGTTGATGCCGGCGGCAAACCGCTGGCGTCCCCATTGCTCTTCGTCGAGGAGTTGCTGCCCGCGGCGGTTGGTCCCCATACGCCACATCGGGTCATAGAAGTCGTAGCGGAAGAAGACATATAACTTCTGGTCTCTGTCCTTCAGTTTCGTGATAGGTGAGAATATGTCATAGCCTGCCTCGATACCTGCGCTGATGGCGTCAGAGCCGATATTGGTGCCCGGTGATATGCCATATCCCTTGAGGCTGCGGTTGGCCTCGGAGATTTCTCCCGAGTTGCTCAGGTGTCCGTAGAGGAAGCTGCCCCGCGCGATGACTCCGTGGTCGTCATACTCGAAGTCGAATGCCCCGATGCCGACACTGCCCTTGAGGTCTTCAAACTTGTCGGGCTTGAGCGAGTTGGCCGCGCTGTTGCCGTAGTAAGCGCTCAGTCCCAGCCTCAGTCCCTTGACCGAATAGTTGTCTATGCGTGCGGCTCCGGCCACCGAGTTGCCTATCTTGAATTCGTAGGGTGAGCCGGCACCGCCCTGTATCCAGTTTTTATTGCTGAATCTGTCGGCATCCAGTCCGGCGATGAGCATCACCTCATAGCGCCAGTCCTTGGTCCTTCCCCAGAGTCCCACGCCTGTCTCGTGCCATGTGCATGGGATGATGGTGTTGTCGCCCTCGGGGCGATAGACTCCGAAGAACTGGGTCGGGAGGTGGCTGCTGTTGGTCAGTCCGACCGGCACGACCATGTGTCCGAGCCTCAGGTTGAGGGCTTCGTTGAATGATTTCTGTATCCAGAATTGTTCGAGTGCGACCTCGCCGCCCCGCTCAATCTCCTGTTCGTATTCGCCCGTCTCCTCTTCCTCGATTTCCACGGCACTTTCCGTCCCGCCGTGTTCGAACTCTATCTCCGCTCCCATCGACCATCCTTTGCCGAAGTCATAGCCCAGCATGATGACCACGTGCGGCAGGTCGAAGCGGTTGTGTCCCCGGTCGTCCTTGTAGAGCGAGGCATCTGAATAGCGTTTCCAGTTTTCGCTGTAGAAGTTGCGGCTGAAGACGGCTTCGCCGTAGCCTCCGATGGTGAAGCGTGATTTCCAGTCCCTTTTCTTATCTTTCTTTTCCTCGGTTGCCTGCTCTCTGTCGTCATGTGAGAGTGTGGGTGATGAGGCCGACGCTCCCGTCGCGGCTGCTGCTGCGAGGCACAGTGTCATTAACAATACTTTTACTTTCATAAACGTTTTTCGTTTGTTCCGGTGCAAAAGTATCGTGGTGTGTTAATGTATGTAATACCCAAAGATTGGTAAAAAAGTGGCCGGACTGCTACTCATTAGGTATGCCGGGGCGCGTCGTGCGGCATCGCCGGCTGAGGGTGCGGGGGCTGACGGGGTGGGGCATGAGGCCGATGGCGTGGCATACGATGCTGATGGCATTAGCATCGTATGCTATCTGTCATGGCATACGACCCTGCGGCCATGGGGTCGTATGCTGTCGGCCGTGGGGTGGGATGCTGCCGTGCGCGTGGTGCGTTGATGCTGTCGGGACATCGGTGGCTGCCGGTGTCCGTGCCGTATGGATGGCGTGTGGCGTGCGGCGCATGGGATGGGTAGATGAAACGAATCGGCCCGCACCTGTTGGTGGTGCGGGCCGATCAATGGTGTCGCTTGTGTCGCGGGGAGTGTCAGAGCGTGGCTTTGACTTCGACCTCTTCGTAGGTCTCTATGATGTCGCCGACCTTGATGTCGTTGTAATTGACGAGGCTGATGCCGCATTCGTAGTTCATGGCTACTTCCTTGACATCGTCCTTGAAGCGTTTCAGCGCGTTTATGTTGCCTGTGTAGACCACTATGCCGTCGCGCACGAGGCGTGCCTTGTCTGTCCTCTTGACTTTTCCCTCTTTGACCATACCGCCGGCTACGGTGCCGACTTTTGATATGTGGAATACTTCGAGGACTTCGATTGTGGCTGTGACTTCTTCCTTGAGCTCGGGAGCGAGCAGGCCTGCCATGGCGTCCTTGACTTGCTCTATCGCATCATAGATGATGGAGTAGAGTCTGATGTCTACGCCCTCTTGCTCGGCGAGCTTGCGTGCTGCTGCCGATGGCCGGACTTGGAAGCCGATGATGATGGCGTTGGAGGCTGCGGCGAGCGAGACGTCTGATTCTGAAATCTGTCCCACGGCCTTGTGGATGACATTGATTTGTATCTTTTCTGTCGATAGCTTGATCAATGAGTCTGACAACGCTTCTATCGAGCCGTCCACATCGCCCTTGACGATGATGTTGAGCTCCTGGAATGAGCCGAGGGCTATTCGTCTGCCGACTTCGTCGAGTGTCAGGAGCTTCTGGGTGCGGATGCCTTGTTCGCGCTGGAGTTGTTCGCGTTTGTTGGCTATCTCCCTTGCTTCCTGTTCGGTCTCTATCACGTGGAATGTGTCGCCTGCTGTCGGTGCTCCGTTAAGGCCGAGGATGAGTGCCGGTTCTGACGGTCCTGCCTGCTTGATGCGCTGGTTGCGCTCGTTGAACATGGCCTTTATCTTGCCGTAGTGCGTGCCTGCGAGGACTATGTCGCCGATTTTGAGTGTTCCGTTTGAGACGAGCACGGTCGCTACATAGCCTCTGCCCTTGTCGAGTGTGGACTCAATGATTGATCCCGTCGCTTTCCGCTCGGGGTTTGCCTTGAGCTCGAGCATCTCGGCTTCGAGGAGGACTTTTTCAAGCAGTTCGTTTACGCCGGTCCCTTTCTTGGCAGATATGTCTTGTGACTGGTATTTGCCGCCCCATTCTTCGATGAGATAGTTCATGTTGGCCAGCTCTTCTTTGATACGGTCTGGATTGGCGTTGGGTTTATCTATCTTATTTATGGCAAAGACTATGGGGACGCCTGCCGCAGATGCATGGTTGATGGCCTCTTTTGTCTGTGGCATGACGCTGTCGTCTGCTGCGACGATGATGATGGCTATGTCTGTCACTTTGGCACCTCTGGCGCGCATTGCAGTAAATGCTTCGTGTCCCGGGGTGTCGAGGAATGTGATGCGTCTGCCGTCGTCGAGCTTGACATTGTAGGCACCGATGTGCTGTGTGATGCCTCCGGCCTCGCCGGCGATGACATTTGACTTACGGATGTAGTCCAATAGTGATGTCTTGCCGTGGTCTACGTGGCCCATGACGGTGACAATGGGCGGGCGTGGCTGGAGGTCTTCTTCTCTGTCCGCTTCCTCTGCTACTGCCTGTGCGACTGATGCGCTGACATATTCGGTCTTGAAGCCGAATTCTTCTGCCACGAGGTTTATCGTCTCGGCATCGAGACGTTGGTTGATGGACACCATTATACCGACGCTCATGCATGTGGCGATGACTTGTGTGACGG